>LZRT01000129.1 GCA_002159075.1 Bacillus thermozeamaize | reverse complement strand
ATTTCCCATTCGTGTGCCTACGCGATTTCGGGATTTTGCCTCGCTTCAGAGTGAAGAAATCCCTTTGTTAAGGGTTTTTCCCTCTCACTGTGTGCCTCAAAACGGGTGAAAACTGTCGAACCCGGGTCCCCCCAGGGAGTGGCACCAGCTACAGTCTGCCGCTCCGGACCGCTAGGAGTACCGCTGCACCAGCAAACCGACCACCGTCACGCACCCGGCCAGTGTCGACGCCAACGCGGTCCCCACCGGCACGGGAGGGGCCGTCTCGGCGGCGTCGGTGGCTGGCAGCCTGCGAACGGCTCCGACCTCCTGGACATGCTGAGTGTGGGAGGCGGTAGCCGCCCGGGCCACCGGGGCGGGATGCAGGTCGCCCCCCTCCCGGCTCACCCTGGCAGCCACGGCGACGGACAGCACCAGGCAGGCCGCCAGCAAGGTCAACCTGCGCACCGGCGAATAGGCAACTGAAAGGACGAGGTGCCGCCGCTTCATAAGCGACCTCCTGAAGACGTCTCGTTTCAATCTGACGGTAAGATTGTACACTTCCGGGTTGTTATCCGTCAATTCCGTCGACTGGGACGGATGTCGACGCCTGTACAGGTTCGGGCTGGGAAGCACAGTGCAGTAAGGGACCTGAAACGACCGAGGCGCCTACAGCCGGGTTCGCCGGTCTGAAGGCGCCTGGTTTCAGTAGTTCCGCACCACCACCTCGGTGATCTGCCCCCGGCGGTCGGCCTTGCTGTTGATGGCCCGGCTCGCCCACACCTTGTCGATCCGATACCCCCGGTAGAGCTCGTGGATGAAGGGGGTGTCGGAGTTGGAGAGCATCACGAGGCATCCCCGGCGATCCAGTTCCCGGAAGACCGCCGCCAGCCGCCGCTGGTCCTCCGGGCCGAAGTTGTCCGGGGTGTAGCTCGTAAAGTTGCTGGTCTCGTTCAGGGGGTGGTAGGGGGGATCAAAGTAAATGAAGTCGCCGGGCTTCGCCCGGTCCAGCACCGTCTCAAAGGGGGCCAGCAGGATCTCCACGTTCTGGAGGGCAGCGTGGGCGGCCAGCAGCGCCTCCTCGTCACAGATCTTGGGGTTCTTGTACCGACCGAAGGGGACGTTGAACTTCCCCTTCCGGTTCACCCGCCAGAGGCCGTTGTAGCAGGTCTTGTTCAGGAAGATCATCCGGGAGGCCCGGCGGACCGGGTCCTGGGGCTCCTCCGCCCGAATGGCGTAGTAGTAGTCCCGCTCGTTCCGGTGCCGCTTCAGATCTTCAATCAACTCGTGAACCGAGTTTTGAACCACGCGGTAGATGTTTATGAGCTCAGGGTTTATGTCGGAAAGGACAACGCGTTTGCCCCTCAGTCGTCCGGTAGCAAAAAGGTGAAAGAAAACAGCTCCGCCCCCCACAAAGGGCTCATGGTAGGCATTAAAGGACGCAGGGTAGAGGGGTTCGAATTGGGCGAGCAGTTGGCTCTTGCCGCCCGCCCACTTGAGAAATGGCCGCGGCGTGCGAGTATCACCACTCAGCTGCGAAAAACTGGACAATCAGGGCAACCTCCCAGGTCATATTGGCTGGTTCAGTAGAGCAGCGCAGTACGCGTCAATTCGGGAGCGCCTGATGTAATACGAATACTGCCGGCGCCTCCCATCGTGATGGGTCTTCAGTTTCAGGAAGAAAGCCCGATCGGGCTGTGGCGGATTGCCCGTAAGGAAACGATGGTCGGCCTTAAGGATGTGGAGCACCAAGGGACTCGGGGCGAGGTAGATGACATCACTGATGCGCCATCCCTGCGTAATGGGTTCGATACGCACTAGCACAAGACGTTCCAGGGCCGCCACTGGATCCTGGTTGCTTCGGGTAATGAGCAGGTCCTCCTTGTACTGGCCGTCAGGTCTTACCACTGACGTCCGCAGAGTCCAACTACTATTTCCTGCCAATTTGTGTACGTACTTACCGAGTGCACCTTTATCTCGTGGATTAAAACCGGCGGCAGCCAACTCCGCCTGGGTAATCTCTCGTCCTACCAAGAGCGAGCGCAGGGCCTGAAACTCGGTTGCTCGTAGCACGGAGCTAACGTATTCCTTTAACCGGCTCTTCTTAATGTAGTAGGCGTAGCGCTTTGGTCCGCCTCCCTGTCCCTTAGTGCGTAGTTCCAAGAAGTACGTGTCTTTGGCCTTGCGGTTGGTCCGCAAGAGCTCTACATCGGCTGCGAGGGCAGCCATCAACAGCGGAGAAGGTCGCAACAACAGAATATACTGACCCCGACAGAAGGTTGACAGTGACGTAACGGAGAGTGAGTTCGCTCGTCGAATACACCGTCACGGGAGTGAGACGAGATGAGCGAGAAACAACAGCCCTCCGAAAAGCGTCGTCGTTGGACAGCCAAAGCGAAGCTGGAGGTAGTTCTCGAAGGACTCAGGGGCCAGGAGTCGGTCGCGGAAATCTGCCGGCGCCATGGCATCACCCAGTCCATGTATTACGAGTGGCAAGAGGCCGTGTTCAAAGCCGCTGAGGAAGGCCTCACCCACGGCGGACGTACCGCACGAGAGGCGGAGCTTGAAAAGCAGCTTCGCCAGGCCCAGCGTACGATTGGCCGCCTCACGATGGAGAACGAGTTGTATCAAAAAAAACAAGACTGGCTCGCCCGTCGGCAGAAGAAGTCGTAGCCTTTTATCACCGGGAGGCGAAACAATACCCGATCGATCTGGTCTGTCGTGTGATGGGCATCTCACGCAGCGCCTTCTACAAGGCCCTGAGTAGGAAGCGCGAGTCTCATCAGGTCAAACCGGATCCGGATGAATGCCGCTTGATAGCCCGAATCAAGGAGCTCGTGGCCCGATTTCCCGACTACGGGTACCGGCGAATCTGGGCGCTGTTGCGCTTTGGTGATGATCCCATCGTCGTCAATCGTAAGCGTGTCCAGCGCCTCATGCGGGTCCATGGTCTACAAGTAAAGGTGAAGCGGTATCAAGCCTCCCGCAGGACCCACGTGGGACGAGTCGAGGTGAATGACTCGGACCTGTTATGGGGCATCGACATGACAAAGATTTGGTGCGGCAAAGACGGCTGGGCCAGCCTCTTTGCCATTGTCGATCACTGTGATCGCGAATGTGTCGGTTTTCGGTTGAGCCTCGACGCCAAAGCTGAGCGGGCTAGGGAGGCGTTGGATCAAGCGGTTGCCTACCGCTTTGGTTCACCCAAGGCCGTACCCGCTGATCTGCAAATCCGGGCGGATAACGGATCACAGTTTGGCGCCCGGGCGTTTGTCAACGAGGTCGATCGGTTGGGGATCGAACTTACGTACACCCCATATCGGTCGCCCCAGGGGAACGCCATTGTGGAACGATTCTTTCGCAGCCTCAAAGAAGAGTGTGTGTGGCACTACCGATTTGAAAGCTTTCACGAAGCGGAGCGCGTGATTTCCGACTGG
>LZRT01000128.1 GCA_002159075.1 Bacillus thermozeamaize | reverse complement strand
CCAATAAAGAGGGACGGATATGTCCTGAAAAAACATTTCATTGTCATCCCCAATTTTGAGCGAATCACCGCTTAGCCCAGTTTTTGGTGCATATATTCAATGATGGGATGACCCGGTTTTTGCGGGTTGTAGAAAACGGTGTTAAAATCCCCAATATCACCGGTTGAAAATTCCCCACTTTTACCGCACTCTCTCCTCGGAGGAGAGAGACAACATGATCAAGAATGGGGAGTTTTACATGATCCATGAGATGAGAAAACGAGGAATGAGCATTACACAAATTGCCGAGGAATTGGGGAGAGATCGAAAAACCATCCGAAAGTGGCTGCAGAAATCGGAGCCGGTTCCCTACCAGCGACAGGTAACCCGCCCCGGCAAGCTGGACCCTTTCAAGGATTACATTCTCCAGAGGATGCAGGAAGGTTGCCTGAATGCTGCCGTCATCTACGATGAAATCCGGGCCAAAGGATATACGGGCGGCATGACCATTTTGCGCTCCTTCATGCAGCCACACCGTCCCACGGTCATCCAGAAGGCCACGGTGCGTTTTGAAACACCTCCCGGTCATCAGTCCCAGGTGGATTGGGGCCGGTTCCGGGTAGACTGGCATGGAACGCCAAAGCGGATGTATGCCTTCGTCATGGTCCTGGGATATTCCCGCATGATGTATGTGGAGTTTACGGAGAACGAAAAGCTGGATACCCTCATTGGCTGCCATTTGCGGGCATTCGAGTACTTTGGCGGACGGCCGGAAGTGATCCTGTACGACAACATGAAGACCATTGTCTCGGGCTTTGACGAACGGGGGCATGCCGTCTGGAATGAACGGTTTTCCCGCTTTGCCGACCACCACGGATTTGTGTTGCGAAACTGCCGGCCTTACCGCGCCAGAACCAAAGGCAAGGTCGAAAACGGAATCCGCTACCTCCGTCAGAACTTCTGGCCCCGCGTCCGGCAATTCACGAGCCTGGACGATTTGAATCGTCAAGTTCGCCACTGGCTGGATACGGTGGCCAACGTTCGGGTGCACGGAACTACGCATCAAGTTCCTCGTCTCCGTTTGCCGGAGGAAGGTCTCAAGCCAATCAACCAGACGCCCTTTGCGGAAGTGGATCGACACGCACGGAAGGTTTCTTCCGACGGGATGGTCTCATACGAGAACAACCGCTATTCCGTTCCCTTTCATTGGATTGGTCAAATTGTGCATATTCAGGATCTGCGAAACGGGCGGATCAGCATTTACTACGGAGATCAGCTCATCGCAGAGCATGAGAAAGCGACCGGCAAACAACAAACGGTCATCAATAAAAAACACTTCGAGGGGCTTCGAACCACCGGCCAGCATCAGATCCCCCAATCCATGCCCCGAATGGTTCGTCAAGCAACCCCCGAAGTGGCGGAACGCGACTTGTCCGTATACGAACAATTGCTCCATGAGGAGATGATCCTGCAATGATTCTGCAAGAACGCCTCCAGGACGCTTTTCAGCAATTTGGTTGGAGCAGGATTCCGGAAGTGCTCCATACCCAAGCTGAAGAAGCTGCCAAGCACAATATATCGTATTTGGAGTTTTTGGACAAGCTGCTGCAGGAGGAGCTTGCGGCCAAACGGGAGCGGTTTATCCGGATGAAGACTCGTGTGGCACATCTGCCGTTCCATAAGACGCTGGATCAATTCGATTTTTCCTTCCAGCCCTCCATTGATGAACGGCGGATTCGGGATCTGGCCACCTTGCGGTTCATGGAGCATCAAGAAAATTTGATCTTCCTGGGTCCGCCTGGCGTGGGCAAAACCCATCTGGCCGTTGCTCTGGCGTTGGAAGCAATCAAGCAGCGGTACACGGTGTATTTCACCACCGCCCATGATATGATCCAAACGCTGCAGCAGGCACACCATACCCAAACGATCAAGCAGAAAATGAAAATGTTCACGAAGCCAAATTTGCTGATCATCGATGAGATCGGATATCGGAAGATGGACGAAACCGCAGCGCATTTTTTCTTCCAGATCATTTCCGAACGCTATGAAAAAGGATCGATCATCCTCACCTCCAACAAATCGTACGGCGCATGGGGAGAAATCTTTGGTGACACAGTGCTGGCAACGGCCATACTGGACCGACTCCTGCATCATTCCATCACGATCAACATCAAGGGGGAGAGCTACCGCATCAAGGAAAAGAAGAAAGCGGGCTTTTTCAGGCCCGAACCAACCGGCAACAACCCTGAACAGACCGACTAGACCAGTGGCAATTTGACCGCTTCGAATGCACTTCATCGTTGTTACTGGGGAATTTTCAACCGATTATTTTGAGGAATTTTCAATCGGTCTTGACAATAGACGAGACTGTCCTTCGAAGGCCAGCAAAGGATGATAACTCTTACGGCCGGGCTTATGCGGGTTCGTGCCTTTAGCCGCTCCGCCCTGATCGCCATATACGGTTTCAACGGTGGAGTCAAGGTCCAGAATGAGAGCCTCTGGTAAACAAGGTCCAATGATTTCCTGATTGAGCGACCGCAATTCGGGCAACAGTTTCGGGTGCGATTTGCTAAGACGCGACAACTCTTTGTATAACAGCGAATGGTGCGGACAGCGTCCACCGAGAAACCGCTTTAGAAGCGAGTCTTGCTGTAGCTTGCGGAAATGGAAGAGGCGTTCGCAGCCGAGCATCCAGCCGACGACGAGATAAAGCAGAATACGGTAGACGGGGAACAGCGAGTTGTTTGCTTTCATGCATGACAGCCTTTGTAAAGCAGCGGCAAACTTGATTTTTTCGAGGTATTCCAGGAAGATTTTGATGCCGCCGAAACTGGTCGCGTTTTGTAAGGAAAATTCGGTCTTGATTTTGCTGATGGGTGTGGTAGACTTCACCTAAAAGGTGCTCCTCTCTTTGGGTGTAGTGTTCTCGACAAACACCATTCTACCAAAGATTTGGGCACTTTTTTATGTTTTCAATGAACGGTACTTTCGAAATTTAGGTTGACTTTATAGTAATCCATATATTCCCTCTTGTAAATACTTTTCTGCAAAATCGTGGAAGTTTTATCAATGGAAAGGGCATCCCGCTGTTTTTCTAGTTGAGTCCGTATAATTGTGTAAATTGATAGTCTCCCCCGAAAAAAAGGGAGCCATAAATCAATACCCTCAGTTAGAATGGTGGTGTCGAAACATCACTCTAAGGAGGAGAATTGTTATGGCTCAATACCAGATTAACGTAGATTCGCAGCTTTTGCATCAATGATGCTAGACTGAATAGTGGACACCGAGAATCGAGAATGCGACAATAAATTCAGCAAAATCGAGGTGTCCGAAGATGAGTCAAAAGTATGACAAAGACTTCAAAATCCAAACCGTGAG
The DNA here is from genome assembly GCA_002159075.1 of Bacillus thermozeamaize. Classification (NCBI taxonomy): domain Bacteria; kingdom Bacillati; phylum Bacillota; class Bacilli; order Caryophanales; family Bacillaceae; genus Bacillus; species Bacillus thermozeamaize. The sequence continues at coordinate 76 of LZRT01000128.1, read as the reverse complement.
GATGATCCAGGAACAGGGAAAACCGGTGGCGCAAGTCGCTCGGGAACTGGGTGTATCCGACAATACCTTGTACCGT
>LZRT01000127.1 GCA_002159075.1 Bacillus thermozeamaize | reverse complement strand
GCGCAGCACGGTGATCAATCCCGGCATTGACCCCTCCATATTCAAACCGAGCCCGTACCTCAACCAGTTTCGTGGTAAGCTGACGAAGACCATCCTGTACATCGCCCGCGATCCGGGTGCAGGGTACGCATTGAAGGGATTTTACGATTTCATGCTGGCCATGCAGATCGTTCGCAGCAGATACAATGGAAATCTGATCGTCCACATGATCTGTCCCGAAAAGGAGTTGAAACTGCCGGGTATTGCCTGCCGCACGTTCCGTCCCAACAGTGACCTGGAGATGGCCGAGTTATACCGTTCGGCCGACTTGTTTGTCTCCTCCTCCTGGTTTGAGGGCTATGCGCTCCCCCCGCTGGAAGCGATGGCCTGCGGCACACCGGTGGTCACCACCAACTCCGGAGGGATATCCGATTTTTGCACCCATATGGAAAGCGCCTATATCACGCCGCCACGCAATCCGCATGCACTGGCGGAAGGCATCCTCACTGTTCTGAATAACGAAGCTCTTTATCACCGGCTGTTGGCGGGAGGTTTGCGGACCGCCAGGATGTTTACCAAGGACCGGTTTGAACAACAAATCGTCAATACGCTCGAGCAAATCTACCAGCAACGAAAGCGGTAATGCTGCCTTTTTCTGCCCGTTTTCCTCATCATTGGGGAACACGTACAACCACCTGCTGATTCCCTTTCATATCGTTGTAGTAGTTATCGCGGTGCGGCCGCCCCTCGGAATCACGAGAGGGGTGGTCGGGCAGGTTTTCGTGCTTCCTAACAAACAGGCGGTGAAAAGCGATGAATCAACCCAAGGTGTCCATCGTCATCCCTTTCTACAACTGTCCCTACGTCGATCAGGCCATTGAAAGCGCGCTTCAGCAGACGTATCCTCACGTCGAGGTCATCGTGGTCAACGACGGTTCCACCCGACACAGCGAAAAGATCCTGCCGTACATGCACCGGATCCGCTACATGAAAAAGGGTAACGGCGGCACGGCGACAGCCCTGAACATGGGCATTCGGTACGCCACCGGCCAGTATTTCGCCTGGCTGAGTTCAGACGACGTGTTTGACCGAGACAAAATCGCCAAGCAAATGGCCTTCATGCAGAGCAGAAATGCCTTGGCCTGCTATACCTCATACCGGCTGATCGACGCGCAAAACCGCATCCTCGGCCAGTATCCGTCCGTTTGGGTAGCAGATCGGATCCTTTTTTTCGAGCGGATGAAACACCACTGTTTGATCAACGGTGGTACAGTCATGCTGCACATGGACATTTTTCAGCAGGTGGGACTGTTTGACGAAGGATTCCGCTATGCTCATGACTACGAATTCTGGCTGCGCGTCCTCTTGAAGCACCACTTCCTCTATCTCCAGGAACCGCTGCTCTCCTACCGCGTCCACGACCAGATGGGAACGAACAAGTACTCTAGACAGGTAATCGCCGAAGCGGCGCTTGTACAGCAAAAATACAAGCATATCACCATCCGGGGATAACGGCCTAGTCCGATGGAACACCTACCATCCAGAAAGGATGCGTTTTTCCTTACGAGAGCGCCCCGCCTCTCTCAACCAGCTGAAGGACGGCTTCCCGGTGCCGTTCCTGGACGAGCAGTGCTTCTTTTTGGACGGCCTCAGCGTATTTTTTCGTGCCCATGTGCTGGTGCACCCGGTACATCAACAGCGGTTCATCCAGGTAGGCCAGTTCGTAGTGCGGTAGCATGCGCAGCCACATGTCGTAGTCGTGCGCGTAACGGAGGGTTTCGTCGAACAAGCCCACCCGTTGAAAGACGTTCATGTGAGTCAGGACCGACGAACCATTGATAAAACAGACGTTCAGGAGAGTGCGCATCATGTCGAGCCGGGTACAGACGCCGCGAGATTCATCCAAAGTACATCTTCGTCTCGATGGCCGCAGCGGCTCCGGCCACTGCCAACACGAGTAATACGGGGAATGCAGCCGGCACCAAATGGTGCAACACGACGACGGCTGCTGAAGACCAGATACCAACACACCAGTGGCAACTGAGGAGCATGCCCATCCAGCGTCGCAGGCCATTTCCTTTGAAATGAACGTGCCGCACCACCTGGCCGGAAGCGTCATCTTCGTACGCAACCGTGAAAAACGGGTCACGCAAAAACGATGTAATTTCGTCGTAGACTATCAGATGGGTCAACCGAAAGCTGGCCAACACCAGTATCACCAGCTCGATCCACGTCAGATCAAACATCAGCTTCCACTTCCTTATTTAAGATTTGTTTACGCTACTTCGGGTGGTGGTTTTTCGCGCTGGATCAGCACGACACCGCGATCCGATTGTTGGAGGCAAATTGCACATCCTGTTCGCGGAAAAAGACGAATCCTTCGATCGTCACGCTGTTGCCGGATTCCGGCGTCATCACGGTAATCTGGAAGTTTTGAAAAGGATGGACTTCTTTCGGTGCGATACGCACCGGCTGAATCGGAGCCATCCAGTACTCCCCCCGCTCCATTGCCTGCTCAAACCAATCTTCCTCCAAAAACCTCCAGCCCTTGACTCCAGCAGAACTTTGCACTCCGAGCGTCTCCACCAAGTTGGCCGGCAAAATCTGTCCGCCCAGTTTGACGCTGCCAGGGGGATCAACACGCAAGCAAACAACCGGATTGATCAATGCTTCGGTACCTGTGTTTTTGACATATAGGTTTCCGAAGATCAAAAACGGCTTGCCCTCGATGTCGGAGCGAAGCACGGTGTAATCAAAAAATACCTCTGCAGCCAACTCCCGCCGTTCCGGCAACCGGCTCGCTTCTTTGTCGACCGGCGTCTCCCCTAAACCGGGGTTCCCTCGTGTCTTCCTCTCCTCCGCCGCGGAAATCAGTGGTTCTGTAGCCATCATCCGCGAAACAGCAGGAGTCAGACAGGAGAGTGGCGAGATTTGTTGTTTCGTCAGCAAGTAGCGGAGGATGCCGGAAGCGAAAAAGAAGGCAATCCGTTCCACCCACTCCTTCCAGGCCGTTTGCACCAAGCTGGTCGGCAGCTGACAGCGAACCTCGACCAATGGCTGGAGCGTCTGGGACTCGTAACGCAATTCGGATGCACATGGAATACTCGCGCTCTTCAACTCTGTCTCCAGACAGCGTATCAATGCTTCATTGCGCCGGCTTTCGTCCTGAAAGATGGTCATTCGGGGTTGAACCCCGACGTCCGCCTTTTCGACGGTAAATTGCACGTATAGATCCTGCTGTTCAGGAAAGCCCAGCCGGTTCGGCGACAACACGACGCTCACCCCGGCGTCGGTGAGAAATCGTTCTGTGAGCGCCAAAACGTCCCGTTCATGTGAATGGAAATCGGTTGCGGCGGAAACCCCTCGGCTGCCGTACGCCAGCACGCAGACTTTTCCCTTCAGCCCAGGAGCAAGAAAAATCCTCTTTTGTTTCGGCTCCCACTGGAAGCTAAACCCGCTTTCTTGACAAAACAGACGAAAGGAAGGCAGAGATGCGAAAGGGATCATCCCACACGCTTGACCTGCGTAATAAACCGCAACATCATCCATCCCATTTCCCCGCTCTTTATCCTTCATGCCGAATTCCCCTTCCCCTCTTTGATTCACCGGACTGATCCGTGTTCATTGTATGTACGCCCATGAAAATGAGTGCCGCGATGTGCAGAGCCTGTGGCAAACGGTACCTG
>LZRT01000126.1 GCA_002159075.1 Bacillus thermozeamaize | reverse complement strand
ACCGGCATGGGTGGAAAGGATAAGCTCCTTGGAGCGAACGAACTTGATTTTCATATGACACCCCGCAGGTGAATGTTATCTTGTTTATGTCATTCGCCTTCGGGGGTGTATTTGCCTGCTTTTTCTCATTTTCATCAGTTGATGATCACGGAATCAGGTTCTACTTTGTCTGGTTTTCGTCGTCGGGGCGGCGGTTCTTTTCAAAAGGTGCGGTGTCCGCCATCCTTTTTCAAAAGGCACGGCTCTTGCGATCGCGTTGTCCCTTTCGGCTTCCGTATGCCTTGCGCAGAACTACACGCAGAGCCTGGTCCCGCACGCGAACGACGGAATCGGCATCTCGAACCGGGTGGCGTATTGGATCATCGGGGAGGACGGTTGGTCGCGGGAATTGTTCCGGGCGTATTTTGAGAATGCCGTTTATTTGACACTGTTACTGATCGTTGCGTATCCCGCGGTGCTCTCGCTGGAATCCCGGTGGTCTGAAAGAAGAAAATCATCCGGACTGCGATGACGATGGCGGCCATGCCTGCCTGGGAGGCACTCCGATGTACGTGTTCGTCAAATTGCTGTCCGCGTTTTTGTCGGCCGTCACTTTGTCCGCGATCTTTACGCTCCGTGAACGGCCGTCCCTGTTTGACCATTATTCGGCGGAATATGTTTTTTTGAACGGCAGCTTCGTGCTTTTCACATTTTTCTTCCTGGGCGGCATTCCCTTGTCGATGGCGGCGGACCGGATTGCTTACAGAAGAAAAAGAAAGCGCGTTTGGCAGTTGGCGCTTTACTTTTTGTTCGGCGCGGGGCTGTGGTTCCTGTTTGACCTGTGGAGGCACGTCGCAACGCCCGTGAAATTTGCCGGATCCCTTGAAATGGCAATCCTGTTCGGCGTCGCGGGCGTGGTGTTTTTTGTTTATCAAAGTCTGATCCTGATCGCCATCCGTTCATTGAAAAAAAAGGCGCCTGATTAGCGGGACAAATATTGGCGATACCGTTGGTTTCTTTTTTGCATCTTGACATGCAACCATACGGTTGCATATGATGGAGCCATGAACCGGGACAACGATGCGATATTCAAGGCCCTTGCCGATCCGACGCGGCGGCTCATGCTGGACGAACTTTCCGAGCGGGACGAGATGACGCTGTATGAACTGACGGCACGGCTCATCATGAGGCACCGCCTGGCCGTGTCGCGGCAGGCGATCGCCAAGCACCTGGCCGTGCTGGAAGAGGCGGGGCTTGCCGTCTCGCGGCGGAGGGGAAAGTTTCGCGTCATCGTGTTCAACCGCAAGCCGCTGGAAACCCTGCTGAAAAGGTGGCTGGAGCCGGACGGCGGGCGGAATTGACCGTCCCCGTCCGCCGGCCGGGAATATCGGCGCCGTGCCCGGGTCGCATCCCCTGCGAGGAGGCCAAAAACGGATGAAAATCGTGGTCACAAGCGTGTTTGTCGATAACCAGGAAAAGGCGCTCGAGTTTTATACGAAAAAGCTGGGGTTTGTGAAAAAGCACGACGTTCCGGCGGGCAGCCACCGGTGGCTGACGCTGGTCTCCCCCGAGGACCCGGACGGCGTCGAGCTGCTGCTTGAACCGAACGAACATCCCGCCGCGCGGGAGTATCAGAAGAAGATCTTCGCCGACGGGATTCCGGCGACCATGTTGGGCGTGGAGGACGTCCAGGCAGAATATGAACGGCTGGCGGCGGAAGGCGTGAAGTTCACAATGACGCCGACCCGGATGGGCGACGTGACCATCGCGGTGTTCGACGACACGTGCGGCAATCTGATCCAAATGATCGAATACAAATGATCGAATACAAAAAATAAAAAGGTCCTAGCGGGACAAATATTGGCAATACCGCTCGTAGTGCGCGTACAGCCCGTCCGGGTTTTTTTGTTTCTGATGCAGCGTCCCGTGGACCAGTCCCCGGACTTGTTCGATCGGGTTGAAGAAAGAGTTCTTCCCGAACCCGGACAGCACCGGATGGTGGGTGTCGGTGAATCTGCGTTTCCGGTTGAGCACCCATTCCACGCCCGCGTGGTTGCGCACGAACACTTCCCCGAAATAGATGCCGATATCCATCGCGAGCGACTTGGATTCCGGAGACAGAACCATCTGATGGATGGGGTCCGTCAGCATTTTTCTACGCAGATAACCGGAGGCCCGGTTGTACTTTTCCTCAAATTCTTCCCGCGGTCTCGGCAGCCAGGCCAGGGCGACCTCCAGATACCATCGCCAAAGGGGCTTCAGGGAGGCGGGAGAAACATCCAGCAGGGTGCGGTCTCCTCCTCCAGTGTTCTCGAAATGGGCCCGCAATTGGTCCAGGAGGTTCGGAATTTCGCCCATGAACCAGGCAAAGTACGCTTCCGCTTCCTGCAGGCTCCGGCTCGGCAGGCCGGAGTGGGGAAACGGCGGGTTGATCGTTGGTAAACCATCGGTACCTCCCAGCGCCCAATCGTTTACGCCCCGTTGGCGGTCTTCAAAAAGGCCTCGACCAGCCGGGCGGTATTATAGACCTCTTTGTAGTCGTAACGGATGCGAAAATCGTCGATGACGACGGCGGCCCGGCCGGTTGCGACTTCGGCGTCATCGACGATGCCGAACATCTTTTTGGCTTCAGACAGGTTGGAAAAGGCGAACCATTGCGTTCTCGTGTCGTGCGACATCATCGGGATTCGTTCCAACGAGGCTTCATCGACGAAAAACTGAAACAGTTCTTCGTGGATGGGATTGATTGTTTCATAAAGAAAAGTGCCGGTGATCAGCGCGGAACCCTTGAAGTGCACCGTTCCGAGATATTCGGAGTCAGATTCGGTCAAATCGGCATGCACCACTTCCATTCCCGCGATCCGGTCCCCGACCTTTACGTATTCGGCCTGAAACACATTCGAATTGCCGATGACCACTTTCCGCTCTTTCGCGTCGTAATCGACCCTTGCGCCTAGGCTTTCCGAGACGAACCTGATGGGAACGTATACGCGGCCGTTGTGATTGAAGACCGCCTCTTCCCGCCCCGGCTCTTTCGCCTGGTTGTTGATGACGAACGTCACCGGAAACAGACGGACTTCCACGGAATCGGAAGCCGCAGCCGCGGAAGCCGGAAGCAGGAGAACCGCCGCGATTAGAAGAGCCCGCCACCTTTTCATGACAATCATCCTTTCTTGATTTGGTTCGGCCCGGGTTGCCGTTCCATTTTTCACCATTCCGACTATAAACCTGAATCCGTGATCGTCCGCGGATAGTTTCGGAACCCGGTTTCTGAAACCGGTAATTTTAGTCTTTTTTTCTGTGATGGTCGTAAGAACTGGCTTTTTACGATGGCAGAAGGACGCATCATAGCTTGTCAATTCAAATCCATGAATGCCAAACAGACCTGGCGGACGACAGGTCGTTCCAAAGCGTCTCCTGCATCATGCCCGTGTCATGCAAACGCCCGGTAAACCCTCTCCAACACCGATGACCAGGGACTGTGCTTTCCGAAGTTCAAGTATAGACAGCGCGCATGTCGAACAAGCCGGACAGCCATGTAGATGATGTTTTGAATAACGGTTCGGATTCGGCGGCGCTGCACGTTGCCGCGAATCGGCGCGTCGTCTTTGCGCAGGCTTTCCTGACCGATGATGCGCAGCAGATTGTAGGCAAACACGCCTGCATGCAGTACGAGATTATTCGTTGCAAATTTTCCGGCCGGCAACCGCTCCAGATCGAGATCCGTCTTGATTTCGCTGTGAAACTGTTCGCTGGTGGCGTGATCCCGGTATAACTCGATGACCCGCCACGGTCCGCAGCGAAGCGACGTCCAGTACACGT
>LZRT01000125.1 GCA_002159075.1 Bacillus thermozeamaize | reverse complement strand
GCGGATCATATTGCAACTTGCGAAAATGAAAGAGCCGCTGGCAGCCGAGCACCCAGCCGACAATGAGATACAGCAGGATGCGGTAGAGGGGAAACAACGAGTTGTTTGCCTTCGCAAACGATAGCCCCTGCAGCGCCTTGGCGAGCTTGATTTTCTCGAGGTATTCCAGAAAGATTTTGGCGCCTCCGAAACTGGTCGCATGTCGCAGGGAAAATTCTGTCTTGATTTTGCTGACGGGTGTGGTAGACTTCACTTTAAAGGTGCTCCTTTCTTTGGCTGGAGTTTTTTTCGTCAAACACCATTCTACCAAAGAATAGGAGCCCTTTTTATGTTTTTAAAAGAGTTTTACTTTCGAAATTCAGGTTGATCGTTTGCAAGCCGCAGAGTTTTGGGACGATACGCGAAGCCGGGAATGGGCCAGGTTTTTGATGGCGAGCCACCTGGAACAGCTGGATCTGGATTACATGAGAAAATATGCGGCCCAGGAAAGCCCGAAGCTGCTCCGTCGACTGGAACAGGAGTACGCCTGGGTAAAGGACAATTTGAAAGATGAGCGCGATTGAAATGACCACCGCCGTTCGGTCGAGGATCGGCCGACTGGCGGCGGTTCTTGTGTTCGAAATCCCGTTTCTTCATTTACGCCTGCGCTTCCATCCGCCTCCGTTTATGCCTCTGCTTCCATCGGCTTCAGCGGGTTGCCGTTCAGAATGTCTTCCACTTCTTCGTGGCCGGTGGGGAAGGCATAGTTGTATCGCGCCGGGAGGGCGAACAAGTAACGCGAATTGCGGCCCAGTTCGCGCGGACCGACGGGGGCGGCGCCGATATGGAATTTCCCTTGTTCCAGGGCTTCCCATTGATCCAGCGTGAACACCATAATGGGGATGTCCTGCCGCGGCTGTTCGGCCGTCCATTTCGGATGCCGGATGGACACGATCGGGCCGGACTCGGTCACCTCGCCTTCGGACGATTCCTCCAGGGACAGGCCTTCCCAAGTATCCTGGACGATCGTGTAGCCCTTCCAGCCGGCCGGCAAAGTAAAGCGGAACCCGTATTCGTCGTTTTCGTAAACCACGGTCTCGGCGGGGCCACCTGCGGTGTCGGTGCTCCCGGCCTTGTCGTCCGAATTTCCGTTCCCGGTGCTGTTTTGATCGTTCCCGGTATGGGTTTGCCCGTCTCCGGTGTTCGGCGTTGCATCCCCGGAGCTCGCAGGATCGTCCACATAAGCGCCCAGCCCGACCGCGTCAATCAGCCAGCGATCGCCGAATTTCCCCATTTCAAGCGTGATGGCCCGCTTCGCGGCGATGACGACAGCCGCTTCCACTTCCGCGCCTGCGGTCTCACCGGCTTCCGCAATTGCTTTTTCCTTGGCTTCCGCGCCGCCAGCTTCCCCTGCTCCAGTGCCGCCGGCCCCGCCTGTTCCAGCGCTTGCCACCTCGATGATCTCGCCCTTCACCCGGTAGCGGTCGTCCGCCACTTTTTCCACCGCCAACACGTCGATCCGGTCCGGCCATGGACTGGACACGAGCCGTCCGGGCGCCTGCCGCGGATCGTTCTGCCATTTCTCCAGCAAGGAGGGGAAACAAACTTGCCGTAGTGCGTCTGCAGACTGTTGCGCACATCCTGCTCGGGGGCCAGCAGCGACACCATCTTTAACATTTTGCCGAAATTCTCCACGAGGCTTGTGACCGCCTGCCGTTCCGTTTCTTCGGAAGCTTGCGGCGTTCCTGTTTCCGCCTGCTGCGTTTCCCCGAACGGTTGCGTCCCCTGAGCGGCCTGGCTTTCCGGGCGTTCCCCGCATCCGGCCAGTACGGCGCCCAGCAACAGTAAAAGAGCAACCCATCCTGTTTTCATCAGTTGGCTCCGCTCCTTCGGCGTTTTTCCTTATAGACGACGGGGAAGCGCAATTTGTTCGTCCATTTGTCAATTTTTCGTTTTTATGGGCTGTTATTGTTTGGGACGACAAGTTTTCCGAGGGATTCAAAAAAGCCGAAAAAAAGATCAAGGGGATCGGGGCGAGGGGCCCGATCCCCGAGGATCAGCGCACGGAACGCAACTGCTGACGAATCCACTTGAGCAATTCCGGTTGCCGACGCCACAGATGAAGATACTGTCCGGCGTATAACACCGCTTCATCCCGGTCTCCGAATCTGAAAAATTCCGGCATGTCCCGGGGGAGACGCTTTTGGCCGGTCAGGTATTCGGGTACATAAGGATTTAGTTCCACGGCTTCCCGGAACAAGTCCGAAAGGGCAGGCGAGAAGCCGTGCAGACCGTATTCGACCAGGATGCGGTTATAGTTGAATTCGGCGGAACACTCGTCGCGGTACGTGTCGTTGAGCAGCTTGTCCGCCGCCTCATACTCGCCCAGTTCGAGATGCGCGATGATCAGCTGGTAGCGCACGCCCTGGTTGTCGTTCGGGTTGAGCTCGAGCAACTGCTCGTACTGGCGGACGGCTTCCCGCAACCGGCCCAGTTCATGAAGCGTGCAGGCATAGCCGAACTTGGCGCGCATGTAAGGGCGGGTTCGGACGATGCCCCAGAAGTGCCCTTTGTTTTCTTCGATGAAGGCTTTTCCCAAATCCCGTTCCCCGGCCTCCATGCCTTTTTGATAGTATATTAGCGCTTCTTCGGCGGAGGACGCCTCCGTTTCCGCCAGAATGTTCCAGGCGTCGGCGCTGTCGGGGTAGAGTTTGAGCGCCTTGCGGGCCATGCGGACGCGTTTGGCGGGCGAAGGTTCGTCCCAGGCGTCATACAACAAATCCTGCGCCTGTTCCGCGGGAGTGGACGGTTTGCGGTCCAGGAAGTGCGCGTTTTGGGGTTCGTTCAACCGGGCCAGAAAAGCTTGAACCTCTTTTTCGGAGGAAAATTCCCGTTCTTCCAGCAACCGCTCCACGGCCGCCAGCGTCTGTTCCATCGTCATCCTGGACTGGCGCAAGGGAAGTTCGTCGAACTCCTCGTCATTTTCTGCTTCTTCCATGGAGTTCCCCCAGTATTGTTCCCCCGCTCCCATGGTGAACGCCAGAATTTCCCGGTAACGTTGGGAGATCGTTGTGGCGGACACGCCGTATTTCCCGGCAAGGCGGGTCAGCGTGACGTCCCGGCGGCCTTTGAGTTGTGCGATAAAGTACTCTAGCGATGCAGGAAAGACGGCGGTTTTTCGTATTTCGGGTTTTGCGGATCTGGAGAAGATGCTCCATAAGACGACCGCTTCGCCGATCGTTTCCCAATCGTATTCGTCCTTCATGCCGCTTACCAGTTGCCGCGCCACGGTCAGGTAGGTCGGATTTTCCCAGTAATCCCCTTGCAACAGACCGTAAACGGTTTGGGCGGTTATCGGCATGTCGAAGGAATCCGCGTCCGCTTCCTCCGGCGCGATGCGGGTGACCTTGTTCGCCCGGTCTTTCTCGTAGCAGCAGCGCTTGTATTTTTTCCCGCTTCCGCAGGGGCACGGGTCGTTGCGTCCCACTTTTTTGATGGCGGTGGCCCCCCTTCATCCGGTTGGTGAAACTATATCAAATTATCCTAAATTTCGAAAGCCCATTGTTTCGGTAAAATCACGAGATGTTAGCGCATAACACCCTGTAAATAACAGGGAAGTTCCCAGCCAGACAACTCCCCGTCAGCGTTGAAAGGTATTCCTCCCCCCTCCCCCACCGCAAGGGGCTTTTGGTTTTCCATGTAAAATTGTGGGAATCTCTAACCTGACATGGTCGCCAGCCGCGCTTCGATTCGCTTCCACGCATGGCGGTATGGAAAGTCGTGAGCCAGTTTCAGGATGAGCTTCCGGCTGTGCCGAACGATCGTCGCCGC
>LZRT01000124.1 GCA_002159075.1 Bacillus thermozeamaize | reverse complement strand
TCGAGTTTGGGTCCAAGCGACGGATGCAGTGCACAGTGCTGACAGATACCCAGCGGCGTTTGCTGCAAGCCCTGGAGGTGCCTGAGCCCGAGCAGACACTCCGAAGCACGGCATAGTGGCAAAACGTCCGAACCTGATAGCGATTTAGCTGGTCTTTTGCTGTGTGGCTGTCAAAGACCGGTCAGAGGACGCAGAGCGAGGGCTACTTGGGAGTCATAAGACCTTGTACCAGTCGATCAGGCTTGATTTCTACTCCAGGGCGCGCGTCCTCGCCAGAATGCAGTGGCACTCAGTCTGTAAGGACGTCATAGGCAGAGGTGACCACTGCTCGATTACGATCCCTTGGAAATTACCGAGCATTAAAACCCGTACTTGGCACGTCGAAGCCCAAAGGCGTCCTCTCCACCGTCGAGGACGTTCAGGATGGCAGCTTTGACCTGTGGCATTTCAATTGCCCCTTGGGCAGCTATAGTACTCCGTTCATGGTCCGCTTCCAAATAAATGACGTGGTCAGCATCCCCATTCACGACAATGTTGGCGTTGTGTGTGACGAAAATGACTTGCCGACGCCCCTTTAGCCGTCTTAGCGCAGGAAGAGCCGAGTTGACGAGATAGGTTGCGTCCAACTCGTCCTCAGGCTGGTCGATAATAAGCGCTCTGTTGTCGTTCGTCACCAATAGAAGTGAAAGAATTAGACTTGCCTGCGCACCCCCCGAGAGCTCGTTCATCTCCTTGTAAACTCCCTCGGCCACCTTCATCTGCAGTATGTAGCGATCGGGTGTCCTCAGCGTCCTGAGCCGCCTACGTTGCTCCTCCGTCAGAACCTCCTTCAACCGTTGCCTCACGTTATCGGACATGTTCAGTAGCTCATCTTGGCGAAGGATCAGGGTTACCAGGCTGTCCCGGCCGGCGGGCAGATGACGAATCTTTGGACAAAAGTCGTTCCACCACCGGGTGAGACCCGGCTGGCGGACGGACGCAATCCAGCCCTCGAGCGCGTCGACAATACCATCGGGGACAATCTCCAGACGAATAAAGCCTTCAAACAGCGTCTCTATTTCGCCGGCGACTCTCCGCATAAGCTCCCGCTCACGTAGGACGAGGCGGTGTCGAGCACGCTCCAGCAGCGCGAAGCGGCGCTCATGATACTCGACTTGTTTCCGCGTGTGCTCAACACGCAGCCTCACTTCTTCGTACCTTTCGGCGGCTTGGGTCAGTGCGTCGAACCTTTCGAGCTCTTCCACACTCACGCCTTGTTCGGTGAGGGCTTGGAAAACCTCCTTCTGAACTTTCCGTGTCAACTCTTCGGCTACGTGGGTTGCAGCTTCAACCCTTTCCTCTAGTGACAATAGATGCGCTCGCAGGTTGGTAACTGGTCCCGCTTTCAGTTGGACGAGTTCCCGTTCTACTTTATGCAACGCTTGTTCTACTTGCTCAGCACTTGACTCTGGTACAGACACCCCCTCGATCTTTTCCAAGGCCATCCGTACTTCTTCAATTATGCCTTTTAGGTGGTGCTTGAACGAGAGCACCACTGCCCGGTCGGCTTGCGAACGAGTCAGACGCTCCGTGCCTGCCTGCTCGAAGGCATACAGTGACTTGCGGGCAGACGATACTGCCAAAAACTCCTCTTCCAGTTCGCCGAGCACACGCTGGAGGGAGTCTAGCGAGTCCGCCTCTCTTTCAAGCTCCTGATCGATGCGGTTCAACATTCGTTCAATCCATTGGAAGCGTTTTGCGCATTCGGGCACGATGTTGTAGAGAAGGCTACGCAACAACGCTTGATCGTCGACAACAGCGCGCAACTCGCGCTGCGTGAAAAAGACAGCAGGCCATTGCTGACTCAGCTTCCCACCGTTACTAACGGCACCCACCACGTCGACCTCTATGGAGGTGTTTCCAGCGGCAAAACGCTCTCGACCCCTTTTTTCGACGTCGCTCGTAAGAGAGCGGTCCTCAGGCAAGCGGTACCCCCCGAAATAACGCAAGCCGTCGAGCAGAGTCGATTTCCCCGCCATGCGCCCACCAATTACACAAGTAAAGTCGGGGTTGAAATAAAAGGTCTGGCATCTATTTGGGCCCCCGAAAAAGGACGTGCCGCCGGCCACGGTGACGGAGCGCAACCAAGGTCTAGAGCCTGCGAGTGGATCCGGCAAGTTCGACGCGACCACAAGTTCCCCATTAACCCGTTCAAACGCAAGTCGGAGGCGTGAGTCCGAGGCGAGGAAGGCTTGACGGACAGCCTCGATCGTTGGACTCGCCAGTTTCAGCATAGTGAAGCGATATCCGACTTCACCGGGCTTGGGAGTGACTTGCGTATCGAATTTGTACGCATCACTGGAATGGAAGAAAGCTTGCCGGTATTTCTTCATTGCGCTTTCGAGCCATTTAACGTTGCTGTAATCCGCCGGCAACTTCGAATCGTCGAGCTCCAATCCCGCGACCATGTGTGCGGGAAACATTCCCAACATCTGGCTCTTTAGCTGCCCAAACACTCCCGATTCCTTGTTAAACGCATGGGGTGCCAGGCAGAGGTAGTTCCAGCGCCCGCCGTCCTCTTTTCTCAAGTGTTCGAGACACTCGAAGACCTCTTGGGGAACGAGTTTCGAGTTTCTGAGGGAGCCGTTGGACCACGGGGAAGCGCCGCCCATTATCCCGTGAAAGGCAGCAATATAGCGTTCACGACCGATCTCGGGGTCGAACAAGAACAACAAGTGGACCCCTCTGCTGCCAATGGACAGACTAGGTTCGAACCCGGGGAACACCGCGTAGATTTTGTCTCGGAACGGGAGACCGTCATCGTCCACATCATTGTTCCACGTCTCAACGATCTCCCACGTCACGCTGTCGAAACCGTACCCACCGAGAACCGCGGAGTGCGGCGTCAGACCCAGAACTTCTATGTGGCGGGCGATGGCCGCCTGCAAGAGAGCGCGAGCATAGGCCTTCCGGAAAGCTGGGTCATCGGGAGAACCCCTAAGACCAGGCGGAATACTTACCTTGTTAGAGGGTAAGTCATCCAACGTATGCACATGGAGGTCTGCACGAAACCATCTCGCACCCGGTACTTGCTCATGCCATCGAGGAGCGGGATTACGGACAAAGGCCATAGGTGACCCCCGCCTGCGCTTTCAAAGATCGTGACGACTCCCCAACGGGCCAAAGTCGGGCCGAATGCATAGCCCGCCAACCACGCGGCCCGTCTACAAGAAGCTACAAAGAAATCCACGGATCTGTTTTAGATGTGGCAAGTCCGGATTCCTTGGACAATCAACAAGTGGTACTAACGGGTGGCTAAATTGTGGGACTTGCGGAGGGCTTCCTGCGCGACGGAAGGACTTGGAAGTTGGCAACTAACTTTGGTGCGTAAAGAAAGCCTCATACGACCACGATGGGGGGTACTCCCCTTGTCCGGACCTGGGAGCGGTCAGGTACGAGGAAACGGGCAGTTGGTCGAGAGGCTGTCATCGCCGGGATGAAAGAGGTTTCTACCGGCGTTGTCATCGCCGGGGCAACATAGGGTCTCCCGCAATTTCGATGCTATTGGGCAGCCTTGATAGTATGGCAGCCCAGTCTCCCCCCTCAGCATCCCATCGCCAGGAGTCTCCGCCGCAACAGCTCAATCCCTGCTCGCCCATACATCTGCCGTTTTAAGAGTTTCAGCTTGTTAATGTGACCTTCCACCGGCCCGTTGCTCCATGGCAACGTCAACGCGTTCGTCACCGCGTCCATGTCCTGCTCAATGCTCCTCGCAAAGCCTCGGATCGGTCCCAGCGATGATCGGCTTGCCTGCTCAAGCCAGGAGCGCAAGGCTGCGGTGTTTCCTTCCCCGAGGATCTTCCGAAAGGCTTGCAACAACGCATACGCCTCCCGAAGTTCGGACGAGGCATCGAGGA
>LZRT01000123.1 GCA_002159075.1 Bacillus thermozeamaize | reverse complement strand
ACTTTCCCTCGTCCCTCAAATTGCAAGTGCTGATCGAGCAGGTACACGTGTTTGCCGGTTTGACGATCCATGTACAACCTCCGCTTGAAGCGAATGCTGCCAAACACGGTGTTGACGCTGGTTTCCCGTTCCGCCTTGACGCGAAAACGCTGGCGATCCCTTTGCTCAAGGATGATCTGATCCAACATCTCCAGCGCTGTCTTCATCGCGCTGGCGAACGCTTCCTGCATCTCCCGGAACATCCACTGCTCAAGCTCTTTCATTGTGGGAATGATTGTGGTAAAGTGCTGCACAGGAGCTTCCTCCTCTTGGTGTGTGTTTTGTACCAAATTCACTTTACCAAGGGAGAAGCTCTTTTTTCTATGTTCGCTTTTTCCAGACTTTACCCCCACGCAAATTTTACTCTAACTCGTGGACGGGCAGGGAGAAGGAGAACGTGCTGCCCTTGCCGGGCTGGCTTTTCGCCCGGATGCGCCCGCCGTGGGCCTGGACGATTTCCTTGCAGACGGCCAGGCCGAGCCGCCCTTCTTTTTGCCCCGGACCTTGCCCGTGGCGAAAAACCGGCTGAAGACCAAGGGAAGCACGGTTTTCCTGGATGCCGGCCCCCGAAAAACCCGTCCATCCGGATCCACGTCCACGAACAGTCAAGACCGCGACTGCACATCGTGCTTCCCTGGAATCCGGTCGCCATGGCGGACGAAGTCTGGATGACCTGGAGCCGGAGAAAATCGCCGGGGGGGTGATTAATAGCTACGAGGCGCTGAACACCAACGTTTGTACAAGAGCCTGACCGGAAATGATGTAACGAATCCAGATTTCCTCGGGCTGGTTTCCGGAGGATCACAGCGCCCTCTCGGGATCGGCTATTGAAGCCAGGAGGTTAGCGAAGTGGAGAGAGAAAAACGAAAATTCATGGAACTCGCGATTCAGATTGCCCATGAAAATGTCATCCGCTCAAGAGGCGGCCCGTTCGGCGCGGTGGTGGTCAAAAACGGCGAAGTGATCGGAAGTGCGGGGAACGAAGTGACTTCCCTGAACGATCCGACCGCCCACGCGGAAATCCTGGCGATCCGCAGGGCCTGCCAGCGCCTGGGAAGCTTCCAGCTGACGGACTGCGAGATCTATACAAGCTGCGAACCGTGCCCGATGTGCATCGGCGCCATCTATTGGGCGAGGCCCAAAGCCGTTTACTACGCCTGCACCAGGGAAGATGCCGCCCGCGCAGGATTTGACGATCAATTCATCTATGAACAATTGGCCCTGCCCGTTGAGCAGCGGCGGATTCCCATGGCCAAGCTGGCCGTCGAAAACGGCGATGCGCCGTTTCAGGCCTGGATCCATTCAACCAATAAGATCAGGTACTGAATATTTTTCGTGGATCGCCTCGATTTCGCCCGGGATGGCATCATATTCGGCCGGGGAGGTAAAATTTAGATCCCCATCGGCAGCCCCACCGCCAGGACATGCAGCCATCGATCCTCTTTCACCTGAAAGAAAATTCCTCGTAATGAATGGCATGCGCCGGAACCCCGATCCTGCGGAAACCGTTTCTGAATGACGCCAGCATAGCTGACGGTCCGCACATATAGATGTGTTTGCCGGCTATATTTCCCGGCACCGTCCTTGCGATGTCTTCGACCGTCAGCCTGCCCCGCTCGGCGGAATAAATGACATACACGCGGAAATGGCGATGCCGTTGTGCCGCTTCACGGATCTCGGACAGAAACAGCGCTTCGTCTTTCGTTCTTACGGTGTAGAAAAAATCGATGCTGTGGGCGAGATCCTGCGGCATGTCGCGAATCCAGCTCAGGAACGGCGTCACGCCGATCCCGCCCGCGATCCAGATTTGTTCCTTTCCGCCCTTTCTGTAATCCATCATCCCATAGTCGCCTTCGACTATTGCGATAACGCCGGTTTTCAGATGATGGTACAGATATGCGTATAATCGCCTGAAGCGCGAATGGTCAGCCGCAGGTTGTTCTCCTTCAGAGAGCTGCTGATCGTAAACGGATGCGGCTCGGACAACACCCGATTCCCTTTGAACCGGACAAACGCGAATTGTCCGGCGGTAAATTTCAATGGCTTCTTGACCGGCTGCAAGACGATTTCGACTGCCGTCGGAGTGAGGCGATTGACCTCCCGAACCTGATAGACGGCCTTTCGCCTCAAGAATTTCGCGATGAATTCGGTATAGACGTAGGATGCGATGCCCGTGGCGATAGCCGCCATCAAAACCGCGAAAGGCACCACGGTGGTCCGGACGAGCGCATCCACCAGCAACATATGGGCGGTTCCCATGATGAAGAAAATCCCGATGAACCTGTGGGAGATCCGCCAACCTCGATAAGGAATTCGGATCAGCTTCCGGACGACCGGGAGCCGCGGAGCAAGGGACAGCAGGATCAGTGCCAGGAGTCCGCCAAACGCAATATATCCGGGCGCCCGCCCGGGCGGAATTTCCTCGGCAAGCGGCACGACGAGAAAATGAAGGGGAAGCGGCAATCCCGCGATGATGCCGATGTTCCGATGGGCCGCATAGACTTTGTCGAGCCCGCCGAACAGCGGTTCCAGGAAACGCAAGCGAGTCGAAAGCAACAAGGCGACCGCCATCAGCAACATCATCGTCGCGCCGATCATTTCGCCCAGGTATTGACGAAAAAAATCCGGCCGGGTCCCGTCGTCGGCCGGCGGAAATGCGACCCATAAACCAATGTTGCCGAGAACCAGAAAAGCGATCAGAGCTTTCCCCGGGTACTTCGCAGTGGACATCGGACCTTGCCTCACGAATCAGGCTTCGCTCGGGTAAAGTTTCTGCCAGGTTTCCACCGTGTATCTGATCAAATCCTTTAACGCATCGATATTGATATCATCCAGCTTATTGATATAGATGCAGGCCTTGCTCTTCGTGTGCTTGCCGAAGTTCTCCAGCAGCTTTTCCCGTTCCTCGCTCTCATAGGCCAAATACAGGCTGAACTTCCCCTTTCTCGGCGAAAAGCCGACCAAAGGCGCGTCTCCCTCGTGTCCCGAGGCGTACTTGTAGTGATATTTTCCGAAACCGATGATGCTGGAACCCCACATTTTCGCCTAGTAGCCGGTGGTCTCCTCGAAGATTTCCAGCAGCCGGTAGGCGTCCGCCTTCCTTTTCTCATTTTCCAAGCTTTCGATGAACTCAATGACGCTGTTGTCGTTTTCTTTCATCTTGTTTTCGTACATTGGCAAGTCCTCCCGGCATTTTTCGATTGCTTTCTTACATGAAACTCGTCGCAAGCAGCACCCATCCAACGATGAAGGAAAGGCCGCCAAGGGGCGTGACCGGACCGAGCCAGCGTATTTTTTTGACGCTCAGCACGTATAAACTTCCGGAGAACAGAACGATGCCCGCAAGAAGCAGCCAGCCGGCCGCTTGAATCATCCCGTCATCCGGTTCCTGACCGGCCACAATGCCGGCCGCAATCAACCCCAATGCATGGACGAGATGATATTGCACGCCGGTCTTGAAGGTGGTCATCTCTTTCGGTTGGAGCCTGTTCTTCAGCGCATGCGCGCCAAACGCGCCCATCGCCACTCCGATTGCCATCAGAATACTGCCAAGGGTCAGGAATGTTTGCATATTTTTGTTTGTCCCCCGTACTATTAGTTATTTCGTTAGAGTAAAATTTGCGTGGGGGTAAAGTCTGGAAAAAGCGAACATAGAAAAAGAGCTTCTCCCCTGGTAATGTGAAAATGTGAATTTGCTGAAACACGCACCAAGAGGAGGAAGCTCCTGTGCAGCACTTTACCACAATCATTCCCTCAATGAAAGAGCTTGAGCAGTGGATGTTGCGGGAGATGCAGGAAGCGTTCGCCAGCGCGATGAAGACAGCGCTGGAGATGTTGGATCAGATCATCCTTGAGCAAAGGGATCGCCAGCGTTTTCGCGTCAAGGCGGAACGGGAAACCAGCGTCAACA
>LZRT01000122.1 GCA_002159075.1 Bacillus thermozeamaize | reverse complement strand
ACCGGCATGGGTGGAAAGGATAAGCTCCTTGGAGCGAACGAACTTGATTTTCATATGACACCCCGCAGGTGAATGTTATCTTGTTTATGTCATTCGCCTTCGGGGGTGTATTTGCCTGCTTTTTCTCATTTTCATCAGTTGATGATCACGGAATCAGGCTTTACCGCAAGAAGAAATAAGAGGGACAGGATTCCCGTTTATGGAAATGAAAGAAATTTCCGAATCGGGATACCCGGCATTAATTGGGGCTGCAATTTCAGCAAAAAGTTGCGTGTCGGTAATGTCGGGACAGGGACAAATGATTTTACGACAATCACTGCCCCATATAACGAACCAAGGAGCAGTTCATCAAATCCAAGCGGTGAAAGAGCCCATAAAGGAACGGACTTCAGATCAATAGACAGAAGTGGCAATGTCAGGAAATTATTTTTTGTATATGATAACGGTGAGGTTTATCAGATTGAGTCGTCGCTAAACAGTTCAGGCTAAGTCTTGTGGGAGGTTTATTTGATGAAAAAAAAGTTGAAAGTAGGAATTGTTGGAGGTACAGGGATGGTCGGCCAGCGATTCGTGCAGCTGCTGGAAAATCACCCTTGGTTTGAAGTGACGGCCATCGCGGCCAGTCCCAAATCGGCAGGCAAGACATACGAAGAAGCCGTTCGCCATCGATGGAAAATGTCCGGCCCGATTCCGGAGCGGGTCAAGTCGATCGTGGTGCAGGACGCGTCGAACGTGGAAGAGGTCAGCGCCAACGTCGATTTCGTCTTTTGTGCCGTGGAAATGAAGAAAGAGGAAACGAAAGCGTTGGAGGAAGCCTACGCGAAGGCGGGCACACCGGTTGTCTCCAACAACTCGGCCCATCGTTGGACGCCGGACGTGCCGGTGGTCATTCCAGAGGTCAATCCCGAGCATCTTACCGTGATCCCGGCACAGCGCAAGCGGCTCGGCACGTCAACCGGATTTATCGTGGCCAAGCCGAACTGCTCCATCCAAAGCTACGTGCCGGCGCTTCACGCACTTGCGCCGTTCAAGCCCACAAAGGTCGTGGTTTCCACCTACCAGGCCATTTCCGGAGCCGGTAAAAGTTTTGCCGATTGGCCGGAAATGCTAGACAATGTCATTCCTTACATCGACGGCGAAGAAGAGAAAAGCGAGCAGGAACCGTTGCGCATTTGGGGCCGCGTGGAAAACGGCGAAATCGTCAAGGCGAACAATCCCGTCATATCGTCGCAATGCGTTCGCGTTCCCGTGACGGACGGCCATCTGGCGACCGTCTCCGTCTCGTTCGAGCATAAGCCGACGAAGGCGGAAATCCTGGCCTGCTGGCAGCAGTACAGCGGCCGGCCCCAAGAACTCGGATTGCCAAGCGCACCGAACCCATTCATCACCTGCTTCGAGGAAAATGACCGTCCGCAAACGAAGCTCGACCGCAACATCGGGAACGGCATGGGCGTATCCGTCGGACGGCTTCGCGAGGACACTCTATACGACTACAAATTTGTCGGACTGTCGCATAACACCTTGCGCGGAGCAGCCGGAGGCGCTATTCTGATCGCTGAATTGTTGAAAGCGGAAGGATATATTTAACGGGCTCCAAAATGAAAAAACCTCCATCATGGAAGGTTATTGACTGAAGACAAACTCCCGCTTGCGACTGAACTGCTCCCTGTCAAGTAGACAGTGAAAAAAACAAAAATCGTATTCTCTGGACTCCGTTAATTGCGGAGTCCGTTTTTATGCAATATTTTCAAGTTACTGACGATAAGTCATCGGAGCAAGCCTATTTAGCCTCTTTCGCGCGTTGCTGGGCAAATCCCAACTTGCTGTGCTGTGTGAGCTTAAGCTCCCATCGCGAGTGGCCCATGCAGCCTTGGGGGATCCACAGTGACAACGGCCAGGAGTTTTTAAACGCCCATTTGAAAACCTTCTGCGCTTCAAACCAGTTTCGGTTCTCGCGCAGCCGCCCTTATCGCAAAAACGACAATGCTCACGTGGAGCAGAAAAACGGCTTCCTCGTCCGCCAGCTGGTCGGCTACGAACGCTATGATCGCCCAGAACAAGTGGAGTGGCTCAATGCCCTCTATGCCCTGCATGACCGGTACTTCAATTTCTGCCTGCCCACTTGCAAGCTGATCGGCAAGGAGAGGCACGGAGCGCGTGTCAAGAAAACCTTTGATACGGCCAAAACACCCGTTGCGCGGTTAATCGAATCGGGCGTGGGAGGGACTCTTCCGTGGCGGGGCTTTTTACGGCGATTATGGAAAAAACTTGCGAAAAGTATAGCATCAAATTAATGGAAGCGCTTCCTTTCTTGTAACGAAATTGTAATCTTGTTTTTAACGGAATTTAACCAAACCCTCTTATGATGAAGATAACCCCCTTTTTTCATATAGATTCCCTTTTTGGGCCTGTCGGTACGCACGACAGGCCGCTTTTTTTCAATGAATATGAATCGGGCGGGAGGCCGGCTTGCGGACCATCCCGCCTGGTTTCGGGCGGTGCCCGGTTTCATTTCCTTTTTCATTGCGGCTAAGGACTCATCGCTTCCAACGTTCGGAACACGATGACGATGGCTTCGGCGCGCGTCGCGGAGTCGTACGGCGCGAAGAGCGAGCCGTCGCGGCCCTGGATGAGGTTTTGTTGCCTCAGGGCTTCCACGGCGCCCTTCGCCCAGACCGGAATGTCCGCGTCGTCGCCAAAGGCGGTTGACTCGCCGGCATCAGCCAGTCCCAGGGCTCTTGTATTTTTTCTTCATCCGAATCACCTGTCGCACGCCAAGCCCGAGAACGGTGGCAGCTTCCTGGTTGGTCATGCGTCCATCGAGGATTTTCTCCACTACAAGTGCTTTTTTCCATTCCGCTCTGGTCAATGTCACAGTCTCCTGTCCCATCGTGACATTTTCTCAGAACAGTTACACCGTGACATGATTACAGCACAATAACAACAGTGTCCGGCTCTTGGTTGACAGGGTCCAACGCGCATATTACAATTAGGAGCAATGATTGACAGGGACAAAATCGATGACGGGAAAGAGTACTCCGGAACCGCATCCGCAGAGAGGGCGGCCTTCGGCTGCAAGCCGCCTGGTGACGACCGGACGAAAGACCTCCCCGAGATGTCCGTGCGAACGGACCGCGGGCGAACCGCGGGACCCAAGTAGTGCGGAACGCGGCCGGGCGTTATCCGGCGTACGAGCGGACGCGTATGGCGAGCCCGCGGGCGGCGTGGGCCGGCCGGGCGGCGCGTCCGGAAGACGGGTGGCACCACGGGAGCCGAGGCTCTCGTCCCAGGCGGGACGGGAGCTTTTTTGATGGAGCTTGGGGAGTTTGAGTTTCGGGTAAATGGGGTGATCGCGTGGCTTTCCAAAAACCGCCGGGCACGCAGGATATCCTGCCGGCAATCGCTGGGCTCTGGCAACATGTGGAGCGGACGGCGCGGGAGCTGTGCCGGCGTTACAACTACCGGGAAATCCGCACGCCGATCTTCGAAGCGACCGAGCTGTTCCGACGGGGCGTCGGCGAGACGACGGACATCGTGGAAAAGGAAATGTACACCTTCGAGGACCGCGGCGGGCGGAGCATGACGCTGCGGCCGGAGGGGACGGCGGGCGTCGTGCGGGCCTATGTGGAAAACAAGCTGTACGGCGAGCCGGACCTTGCCAAGCTGTACTACATCGGGCCGATGTTCCGCTACGAGCGGGCCCAGGCCGGGCGGTTCCGGCAGTTCCACCAGTTCGGCGTGGAGGCGATCGGATCGGACGATCCGGCGCTGGACGCGGAAGTCATCGCCCTCGGGTACGATTTTTACAGGATGCTGGGGCTCGAAGGCGTCACGGTGGAGATCAACTCCGTCGGCACGCCGGAGGTTCGCGCCGCGTTCCGCGAACGGCTGCTCAAGTTCCTCGAACCGATGCGGGACACGCTGTGCAAGGACTGCCAGGCGCGCATGGCGCGCAATCCGCTGCGGGTGCTGGACTGCAAGGTGGACCAGGACAAGTTCGCCGATGCGCCGTCCATCCTGGACAGCCTGGACAAGGCGTGCGCGGCGCACTTCGACCGGGTGCGGGAGCATCTGGAAGCGATGGGGATTCCATATGTAATCAACCACCGGCTCGTGCGCGGGTTGGATTATTACACCCATACCGCCTTCGAGTACAAGGCGCGGGGGATCGGCGCCATCGACGCCGTCGGCGGCGGCGGGCGGTACAACGGTCTGGTGGCGCAGATCGGCGGTGAAGACCGCCCCGGCGTGGGCATGGCCATCGGCCTCGAGC
>LZRT01000121.1 GCA_002159075.1 Bacillus thermozeamaize | reverse complement strand
TTGTGTTATCATGGGAGTGAGCCATCGGTAATTCCTCCTGTTATGAAGGTTTTCGTCGACTTAATCATAACGGAATTACCATGGCTTTTGTTTATTTCTTTTGTTGCATTTGATTTTACAATGAACCTCTTTGAACTTTTATAAAAACGGTCTACATTTATTGAATGCCGAATCGAAGAAAATCAAGGTGAACGCGATTGAATTCATCCGGCTTTTCCCATTGCGGCCAATGACCGGCATTTTTCATCAAGTAAAAACGATGGTTCGGCAAGTTGGACGCCGCCTTTTGCGCATCTTCCCAAGGTTGCCCAGGGTTGTGTTCTGTCCACAAAACCAATGTTTCTTGTTGAATTGATTGCAGAATACTGCTATCTCCAAACTGCGCCTTCAGATTATCCCGTGACTCCAAGATACTATTTACAACACTCTCTGTGATTTTTTTCATTATCTCTGCCGCACCAGGACGAGAATAGATATAATAGCGCGTCTCCACTAATTCTTCGGTTACATCGTTCGGATCTGCCATCAACCATTCCAAGCGTTTTCGCACTGCATCTTTTGTCAGGTTTTGTGCTGCCGCTTTCGACCGTTCTAACATATCTTCCAAATCTTTATATCCCTTTTCTGTCCACGGACATGGAATACCCGTATTGAGAACCAACCGATTCACCAATTCCGGGTACTTATAAGTAAAGTAAAGCGCAACAAAGGCCCCGAGAGATTCGCCAGACAAATTCACTTTATTGGCACCGATTTCATCGATAAAATCTTTGAGATGATTGACAAAATCGTCAATTTTATAGTTCAAATTCCTCGGTTTATCGGAAAATCCATGACCTACCATGTCAACAGCATATACCCGAAAATACTCAGAATGAGCTAAAATATTTCTTGCATAAGCTTCAGCATGTCCACCAGTTCCATGTAAGAAAATCAACGGTTCTCCAGTACCTGCTTCGATTACCCTCGTTCGAACATCTCCCGCTTGATAAAAAGTCTGCTTGACTTCCTGTCCAATCAAATTATTCCATATGCTTTTAATAGTTGCAGAACCCAAAACTCATACTCCCTCCTATCTGAGATATTCTATATGTTGGTTATTGTCGTTGAATAAAATATAATACATAATTTCTTAATAATACAATTGATCTTTTCTTTATTATGAATGCGTTTACATAAATATTTTTTATAAATTTATATTAAACGATTATTTGTGTTGATTTTATCAGTTATAATAATAATTAAATTAAATAATTAGGAGGTGAAATGAATTTGGATATTGATCAGCTCAAAACTTTTCTTTTAGTGAAAAGAGTTATGAATTACTCAAGAGCAGCTGAGCTGTTAAATGTGACACAACCAACTGTAACCGCAAGAATTCAGAACCTGGAAAAAGAACTTGATTGTAGATTATTTCACAAGGTAGGAAGAGCAATCACTCTAACGAAAGAAGGTGAAATTTTTTCACGCTATGCAGAAAAAATTCTCGACTATATGCATGAAGCTAAAGAATCTATTAGTCTGCTTAAGAAACCTCACCTTAAAATTGGATTTGCTCCTGGATTCTCTAAGCAACTTGTAATGGATGTAGTACATCTTTTCGAATCAAAATCAAAACACGATCTCATGCTTACGATCATTGAAGGTCAGGATTCCGCTGACCTGACAAACAAAGTGCTTAATAAAGATATTAATTTAGCATTTGTCCGGACTTTATTTACGCATCCAGAACTGAGCGCTCGGCATATTTGTGATGATAAACTTGTTTTCATAATAGGAACAGGGCACCGATTGGCAAATAAACAAAAGATTACAACAGAAGATCTTATTGGAGAAACGATGATTTGTTTTCTCAGACATACCCCCATATGGCGTAAAGTTGATGAAAAACTTGTTGGAATAGAAAAGTTAAAACGGATCGAGGTTGGAACGCTTGAAATGCTGAAGTCGATGGTAATAGCCAACTGGGGATTCAGCATCATTCCTTCATTGTCTATTGAGACACACGAAAAAAGCAAAATTCATACAAAAGAATTTGAAATTTTGGATAAAATCACAAATAAGGTAATCGCTTTATTCCGTAATGACTCTCCCAACATCGAATATATTCAGTTGTTTATTCAAACATTTAAAAATTTGATGGAAAATGTTAATGATGTTGTCATATCCTAGCAGTTCAGTTAAAACATGACATTCATGCAGAGAAGATATGGGTTATGTCAAACATTATTAAGGATGTGTATACGGTACCTAAAATTACCCACCGCGCTCATCGAAAAATCACTACCCTAACCGATAATCCCCAAGAGCTAAAAATCATTCAATGTGGGGACGGGGAGAGATAATCCAATTCATCCAAAAGTAAAATATTCTCATCGTGCACTACCGGGACAGGAAGTCTCAACAAGAGATTGCAAAAATCACAAGCATCGATCGAAATACGGTCAGAAAGTAAATCAAACAATACGAGCAGCAATGAAAGGAGTTGGAACAAACCGGAAATTTCTAAGAATACGAACGTCTTGATCCGATCGATTTTAGAAACACCCAAATATACTGTCGGTAAAGAAATGAAGCGAAAGCTGACGAAAGACGTTGAACGCCGGATTCAGGAAATGATCGATGAAAACGAAGAAAAACAGAGAAAGGGACAACACGAGCAAGTCAAAAAATCGGTGGATATTTACGAGTCATATGAGACGAAAAACGTGGACATCGGTTATAACACTGTGAAGCGCTATGTTCGAGTGTAGATGGAAAAACCAAAGGAGGCATTCGTCAAAGCGTGTTATGTGCCGGCAAGATATATGGGAATTTGCTTGGAGTATAGTGAAACTCACGACGCTTCCAAGGTTCTCGCACTTGATGCATACAATCGATCTTGTCCACCAGCTTTCCATCGCAAAATGATTAACAATATTTTTTATAGTAATTATAGAAAAATTCGATGGAAACGTATTAATAATAAAGAAAAGATCAATTGGATTTTAAAGAAATTATGTATTACATTATATCAAAAGAAAATAATATAAAAAATTTTAAAAGGAGGATTTATGTGGAAGTCAAAGCAGTAATAACCCGCAATAAAGGCGAATTCAGCGTGGAACAAGTTACGCTGCACGAGCCGAAGGCAGAGGAGGTATTGGTCCGAATTACCGCTGTCGGAATGTGTCATACTGACCTGAGTGCCAGAGACGGTTTAATCCCGTGTCCGTTTCCGATTGTTTTGGGTCATGAGGGAGCGGGCGTTGTGGAAAAGGTCGGGGCAGCGGTGCAAGGGATTGAACCGGGGGATCATGTGGTGTTATCTTATAGCTCTTGTGGAAGGTGTGATGCTTGTCTCCAAGGTAAAACCAGCGGATGTGTGCATTTCGTAACATTAAATTTTGGCGGCACCATGCTGGACGGTACCCGACGGATAGAACAAAATGGGCAGGAAATCTCTACGTTTTTCGGGCAGTCCTCTTTTTCAGAATATGCGGTTGCCAACTACCGAAATGTTATTAAAGTTCCGAAGGATGTTCCGCTCGAAATCATTGCTCCGCTTGGCTGCGGCATCTTAACCGGGAGTGGTGCGGTGATTAACAAACTGCAACCGGAACCAGGTTCTAGTATTGCTGTATTCGGCTGTGGAGCTGTCGGATTGAGTGCCCTGATGGCGGCCAAGTTAAAAGGCTGCACAACCGTTATTGCCATCGACATTAATGACAGTCGCTTGGAACTAGCGAAAGAACTTGGAGCCACCCACACAATTAACAGCAAAGAAGTCGGCAATGTGGTCGAAAGGGTCATCGAAATTTCTAATGGAGGCGTAATGTACGCTGTCGAAACCAGCGGTGTTCCGCAAGTTTTAAGACAGGCGGTTGACAGCACAAAACCGCTTGGAACAACGGCGGTTGTTGGTGCACCGGCAGCGGGGACAAACGTGGAATTGGATCACTTCGGCCTTATTATAGAAAAAAACGTTAGAGGAGTTATTATGGGAAGTTCAGTACCGCAAGTCTTTATTCCTCAATTGATTGAGTTGTATAAACAAGGCGTGTTCCCGTATGACAAGCTCATCAAGATCTACGACTTTGAGGAAATCAACCAAGCTGCAGAAGATTCCAAGAGCGGCAAAACGATCAAGCCGGTCTTGCGTGTTTCTGTCTAAAAGGCGTATCAGCTTTAAATAAGCAGACATTACTTCATTGATATTTTGACAGCGATTTCAGATTCGGGTAAATTTAAAATTTACGATAAATAATGTTATGAGGAGGAAATCAAGTTGACAGTTATGGTAGAGCAAGTTGAGATGTGGATTAACAATAGTGAAGTACCCGCAAGTAATTACTACGAAATCAAAGACCCTGGGCGTCTCACTGATGTGGTGGCTCGAGTTGCGAAAGGAACTGTCGAAGATGCCGATCATGCGGTAGAGGCTGCCCACAACGCATTTCTGTCTTGGCGAAAACTTGATGTGGGTGAACGGATCCAAGCAGTGTTGGCGGCCGCTAAAGTATTGGAAGAGTCAATTCCTCAATTGAGTCCATTGTTGGCGAGGGAGCATGGCGGTTTATTAGGTGAAACTCAAGTAGACTTTGGATATGCCGTGGGAGTGACCCGTTTCACTGCTGGAATTGCCGAATCCTATCTAACTCCACAAGTGATTGAAGATGAAACCTGCCGGATCGAAATCGAGAAAGTCCCGAGGGGTGTTGTCGCTGCTATCGTCCCTTGGAACTACCCGATCGCTTTGGCAATGATGAAACTTGCACCCGCGTTAATCACAGGAAACACTGTGGTGGTGAAACCGTCTCCGTTCGCCCCTGCAGCGCTCACTCTGGCTTTGAAAAAGATGGCTTCGGTCTTGCCCCCTGGAGTAATCAATGTTGTAAATGGGGACGGGGATGTGGGCGCGGCACTCACCCGCCATCCGTTGGTGAGGAAAATTTCTTTCACCGGCGGTACTCAAACAGCAAAGCATGTGATGGCTGATGCCGCGTCCACCATCAAAAACATTACGCTGGAGCTGGGGGGGAATGACCCGGCGATCATCTTGGACGATGTGAATCCGGCAGAGATCATGCCAGCGTTGGTTAAGGGGATTTTTACCAGATCAGGACAAATCTGCTTTGCGGTAAAACGGGTTTACGTACCTCAAAGTATGTATGACAAATTTTTCGATACGATGTGCCAGGTAGTTGATGAAATTAAAGTTGGGCACGGTTTGGACGAACGTTCAACCATGGGGCCGGTGAACAATCGTAATCAGTATCAATTTGTGAAAGATTTGATTCAACAAACCAAACAAAGCAACGCTGTCGTCCGAGAGTTGGGACAAAAGCTGCAACCGGAAGAATGGGAGAACGGTTATTATATCCTGCCGACCGTTGTGCGTGACATCGATCCGACATCAACATTGGTATGTTGTGAGCAGTTTGGTCCTGTGATTCCTGTAATCCCTTATCAAACATTGGAACAAGCGATCGAAATGGCAAATGACACCGAATTTGGATTAGGTTCTTCGGTATGGTCGGCAGACAGAAACCGGGCTGTCGAAGTCGCCCGTCAGATCGAAGCAGGCTTTACACTTATTAACGGCCACGGGATAGATATGCTTGACGTGCGGATGCCTTTTGGCGGGATTAAACAAAGCGGGATTGGTCGAGAGTTTACTGAGTTAAGTTTGGCTGACTATATTGAATATCACGGCATCCGTTATCTGAAATGAGTTGGAGATGTTAATCCTCATCTGGAAAAAGGTCAATAGAATCCGTATTCTCCAAAATTAATGAGGGAGGAGAATGCCTCATGTTGGACCATATACGGTATTTTTTAAACACGATACTTGTGCTTGTAGGGATCGCAGGGTATATTTTAGGCGGACAATGGGTGTGGATCGGTTCTGTAGGAGTGTTCATCTTTTTGTTACTGGGTGAACTTGCAATCGGACAGGATGAAGGGATAAGAAATGTGAAATATCCTTGGATAGCTGATTTACACTTGTACCTTCATCTTCCCCTGATGATCCTGCTTTATGCAGCTTATGCTTGGCGAATTAAAGAAGGATTTAATGAACCCACCACGGCTATGACGATCCTTGCCTACGCAGGATGCGTCATTACAGCAATGTTTATGGCTGCTGTACCCAATGTGGGGATAGCTCACGAATTATGGCACAGAAAGGGGACGTTTCAAAGAAATCTGGGTTATATAATGGGCGTATTTTGGGGAGATCCCACGCGCGATTTGGCTCATGTATATACTCACCATATTCATGTGGGAACACCGAAAGATTCAGATACTGCCTACCGGGGTGAAACGGTCTATGCATTTGCGCTGCGAGCAACATTTGGCGCTCTAAGAGACGCCTTCAGAATTGAGAGAGAGTTTCAAAAGAAAAGAGGGCGCTCAATTTGGTCATTGCGTAGTCGCATTACCCAAGCAATTCTATTGCTGGCTCTTGTGATAGGTAGTTTTTACTATGTCGCCGGATGGCTAGGTGCAGCACTAGTGACTACCAACCTAATTTTAGCAAAGATGCTTGTCGAAATTTTCAATTATACGCAACATTACGGACTTATCAGGGTAGAAGGTACTCCGATTAAAGACCATCATGCATGGGAACATCGTACACCCTTCACCAGGATAGCCGGTTCGGAAATCACGACGCATGCACACCATCATTTAGATAGTGACGTCCCTCATTATGCACTGAAACCAAGCGCCATAGACAATAGAATGCCAACCATCCTTCTTTGTTTCCTGATGTCGTTTGTTCCGCCACTTTGGTTCTGGTTTGTCAAGAAAAAACTGAAGAAAATTGATTTGCTCTATGCCTCGCCGGAAGAAAGAGAACTGGCAAAAAAAGCAAACGAAAAAGCCGGTTGGCCGAACTGGTTTGAAGAAGATGCTGTAAAGGCCGTTTCGTATCAAAACTAAGGTCCTATGGCAGTATCTAACCAACGATATAGGCAATTTCAACCCGAATTGTCTTTTTATTCATGATGCGTATTCATGGCGCGGAAAGGGAGATTACGATGGCGAATTTACTTACTAGGATATTCAATAAAACACAGAACCCCCGCTTTGTTGATGTACAACCTACCGGCGACCGCTTTCCTGTACATCCAAAACAAACATTGCTGCAGGCAGCTTTGTCAGCGGGGGTACCTTTCCCGCATGACTGTAAGGTTGGGACTTGTGCTACTTGCAAATGCCGCTTAATCGAAGGGGAAGTAAAATCGATCATGGACTTTTCCTACACGCTAAGCAGAGAAGAATTAGAACAGGGCTATATTCTTGCATGTCAGTCATTTGTCAAAAGTAACCTTAAGGTTTGGCTTGACCGGCCTATGGAAGGCCCTCTTCATACTGTTAAATCTATAAACGGTGTGATTCGCAAGTGCGAATCGTTGACACACGACATACTCAAAATTGTGATTGAACTGGACGAAAGCATTACTTACGAAGCCGGACAATATGCAGATCTGTCGGTACCAGGCATCAAGGAACCCCGATCGTATTCGTTTGCGGATGCGCCGAAGAAACAAGGACAAACAGAGATCAGTTTCTTTATTCGCCGAGTGCCAAAAGGGGAAATGACCGGCTGGTTGTTTGCAGCGGACCGGACGGGCGAAAAAGTGACTGTAACCGGCCCCTACGGATCCTTCTATTTGCGGCCTTCCGATCAACCGATTGTATGCATTGCGGGTGGCAGTGGCTTAGCTCCAATTAAAGCGATATTAGAGCAAGCAGCCAAACAAGGAGGAAATATTCCGGTATTATTTTTGTTTGGCGCACGCACGCAACGCGACCTGTATTGTCTAGATGAGATCGATCAGATCATTTCGGTCTGGAACGCGCCTTTCCATTTCATTCCGGTATTGTCGGAAGAGCCGATCGACAGCGATTGGTTAGGAGCCCGGGGTTTGGTCACCGAACATATCAAAGATCAGCCTGGAATTCAGGTATCGTCTTGCAAAGCTTATCTTTGTGGGCCTCCAGGAATGATCGATGCAGCTATAAGCAAACTGAATGAATGTGGTGTCACCTCAGATCAAATCTTTTTTGACAAGTTTTTGGACCGTAGTCACACACAGGCGAAAAGATAATACTCCCAAGCATCATGTAGACGACCTTGCTGCTAATGCAGCACCAGCAAGTGGATAAAGATATCCTTGGAAAGGATAGTACAAATTTCGATAACATGGGAAGGAGTTCTGACTCGATAGGTGCCTAGAGCCCTTGATATAGAGGATACAACAACTAAAAATTAAAAATTTTGATACGTAAAACAAATATTTCGAAGCAGTAAACAGCTGAAAACTTCTGTTAAAGATGCAAAGGAGGATTTTAATATGGCCAAAAAATTCATGAAAATTTTAGGTACAGTACTAGTATTGGCTGGTATAGCAGGTTTTATTTTTCCTTTCCATGGATTGCTTTCTTTAACAATGACACACAACGTGTTTCACATTTTGACAGGCGTTCTCGCTCTTGCGGTAAGCGGAAACAACGAAAGAAGTATTTTGTTCGCGAGATTTTTCGGAATCGTATATCTGATTGTGGCAGTATTAGGTCTGTTCACACGAGACGTTTTAGGGCTGATCATCTTAGAACCGTTAGATACGTTCATTCACTTTGCAATAGCCATTCTGGCTCTTGTGATTGGGTTCAAGAGCGTTAATTCAAAATCTCCAGGTATACAGCGTAATTTACACTAAGACAACCGAACTCTTTACCAATCGGTTGAACTAAAAAGCGTTAAAAATATCATCCGTGTATACTTACGTGGAGTATCTGTCAGATAAACAATTTATGGGGAGGTTACGGAAATATCATGTGCCATTCATTTTGAGATATTATTTAAATAAATATGTTTATTATGTTTAGTAAATTAATGTTTATTAATTAAAGTTCTTGTGATCAAGTCCATATTTATGTGTAAAATTGCCCTCGGTTAGTTAGAACGCCCCCTTCCGTCATCCAAGGCTAGACGCAGAGGGCTCGCCCCCTGTACCCTGTCACTCGCCGTGTGGCAAGCCCAGCAATGAGTTGCTGGGCAAAATATCAGTGTGCGGGATTATCCTATCAAGGCTAAATGGAACGCTTCACGTCCTTGACAAGCTGTCAAAGGATGGGTCAACAGATACGTGTGACCTTGACATCACGTTTCGTTGCCTATGATTCTCGCCACGTCAGTTACTCTGTTATATCCAGGTACTTTCTGCCATTTGCCCACTTCTCGTCGATTTCCATCAGCAATGCCCCAATCAGTCGCATAGGCGATTACACCCGCCGAACGGGCTGTGGCGGTAACTGCCGTTCCGAAGTTCCTCCTGCAATTGACGAAGAAAGGGAACAATGCCTTTCTGCTCGATGTCCTCAATCGTGACCCCGTCCACGCCGGCACTGCTACCGTTTGCTTTTACCATCTCCTAAGCTCGCCAACGTCTCTCTCGATTCTGCTTAACCGCAAGGTACAGCTTGACTTGGAGAGAGCGCGTCTTTTTTTGCAGGTGGTTAGCCATTTTTGACTTCATGCAACGCCTCTCTCTTCGTCTCTTGTCTCGCATGGAACCAACCGTTCCACTCCCCTTACCGCGGCGAGTTCTTCGAGACTGCCATCCAGGTTCTTCGTCTCTTCTATGGCCTTCGCCGTGACACTCCCGGCTCGGCTCTAGCTTGTTCCCCTTTTGGAGCTGCCATCACGCGGCGGCAGATTCGCTTAATATTACGGACCGTCTGGTTGCTCCTCCTATAGAGTTTTTAACACGGCGCTTCGATGCCCGGCGTCTCCCCAGTGCAGCGGTCGTCTGCTACCGGGATCCCTGGCGATTACCCGGACCGGACTTTCATCGGCTGATCACCATTAGCTTGCGCGGATTCAATCTCAACTCGCTCTGGGCATACAGTGCGTCTGTTACCGCTACCAGGTGACGACTTGAAAGTGCCTGCGAACGGCCTGAACCAATCCACCGTTGTCATCCGACACAACAAGGTTGACACCTCGCAGTCCACTTTTCAGCCAGCCAAAAATTCACTCCAGCTGACTTCCGACTCACTGTCTCCAATCATGAGGCCCAATGCCTCGCGGTATCCGTCAGTATTCACACCAATCCCGATGAGTGCACTACGTGAACGGACTTGACCCTCTTCCCGGATTTTAAGGACCCTACAGATTAATTTATTAGCTTGTTCTGCTGGCATTTCGCATGTTCCACAATGAATTTTAAAATCAAGCCCGGTTGAATAACTAATTTTACAATGTAAGTGCTAGCAAACAACCAGAAATGGTGGTATCAACTTGATGTATTCTAGGTCTACCGGTAGTCTTCCAGTCACATTAGATGTGCTTAAGCGTCGAACTTATAGCCATTCTGAAAACAAATCACTTCTTGCACACTGTTAATTCACAAGTTCTTCAAAAAAGTGAGCGGCTACTCCTTTACAGGCGAGTAGATTTCATCTACCCTCTTTCCAGTCAGCGTACCTGATCCGTTGCATCTGAAGCAAGGTCTCTTCCCCAATCCGCGTATACCAGCTGCCGCCCAAGCGCCCCAGCGGTTTCAGGATATCATACCGGATCCGGCCATTCTCCCAAACCGCATCGTCGATGTGGACATGCACCACATCCCCCATCACCCAGTAATTCTCCTCCCCGTCAGCGGCCAGCTTGATCATGTCCCGATACCGGCACTCGATGTGAATGGGAGACTGCGCGATTCCCGGCACGCGGATCTTGCGGCTGGGAAAGGTCGTCAGTCCCGCATGGGGCAATTCGCTTTCGCCCGGCGGGAATTCTATCGCCGTGATGTTCATCGCCTCCGCCATCTTTTCCGGCACGATGTTCACGACATACTCCCGCGTCTCGGTGATATTGCGGACGGTGTCCTTCCAGTCGCCGACGCTGATCCCAAGTACCGGCGGCGTGGCCGACATGACATTGAAAAAACTGAACGGCGCGGCGTTCAGTGTACCGTCTGCACCCATCGATGTCACCCAAGCAATCGGGCGCGGCACAATCATGTTGGTCATCAATAGGTAGCGGTCCCGCTTCGCCATGGACTGAATGTCAATCTCCATTTTTTTGTCCTCCCGTTGTGATTTGCAGATCCATTGAATGTCAAATCGACCGTTCATCACCCATCGTAAAAATCCTGCAGTTTATGTGCAAGTATGAAATCATCCCCTCATTATTTTTCATATTATTTTTTCACATATTTTTCTACCGCTTTCCTCGTCTCTTCCTCGCCAAAGACCAGCGCAAATTCATTGACACTGGCATTGATCGACTCCTGCAGCGTCGTGTTCTGCCAGACTTCGAAGAGACGCTTTTGGGAACGGATGGCTGCCTTGGAATGGACCGTGATCCGCTGCAACATCCGCTCCACCGCTTCATCCAGCGCATGCGGTTCCACTACCTGATTGATCAAGCCATACTTGTCCATCTCTTCCACGCCGTACAGATCTCCGGTGAGCAACATCTCCTTCGCCTTGCTCAGGCCGATATGCTGTTGCAACAGGGCGGCATCCAGCACCGAAGGGATCCCCACCTTGATCTCCGGCATCCCGAACCGCGCATGCGTCACCGCGATCCGGATATCGCAGGCCATGGCCAGTTCCATGGCCCCGCCGATGCAATACCCGTTGATGGCGCTGACAGTCGGCAAAGGAGAGGTTCGGACCGCATCCAGCAAACCTCTCAGTTCCGAGATCAATTCTCTGGCTTCGGCCGTGCTCAAATTGCGAAAACTTTCCACATGCACACCGGCCGAAAAAGAACGCTCCCCCATCCCGCGAAACACGATGGCATCCAGCCCCTGTTCGGAAGCTTCCTGCACGCGGCGGTGAGCATCGCGAATATCCTCGCGCGTGAGCGCGTTCAATTTCTCCGGCCGGTTGAAAAAGATCCAACGAACCCCATGCTGATCCTTGACGAGTAAATTGGACATCCTGATTCCCTCCCCAAACCGTGATAACCATCCTGTGTGTTTATAAATATAAACTGATACTTATATTTTAAAACAACCGGCAAAAAATACAAATCAAATCTTATTGATCGACATTTGCAAAACTTCGCATCCCTGCAAAAAGGGGACTGGCCCCTTTCACACCGGAGCTGTCCCCTGCTTTGGTCATGACTTCAGCACATGATTTCTCTGCACATGATTTCAATGATTTCATCATCTGTCGTCCTTCTCGTCCAGCCATCCTGCCCGTTTCACGCAAGTCTACCTTATTTGGAGGGCTCGTAGAGAAACTGATCCGTCTTCGGATCGTATTTCACCAGCGGAGTCACCTTCTCCAGCTTGCCGTCCTTTGCCCGGGTCAAATACATCGACGTCTGGCCATAACGGGTATCAGGCGTGTAGTATACATCGTAATACATCGATCCGTCCCAGTCGTCCAGCGTTTCCATGGCGGCAATGAAATGATCCCATGTCAACTCCTCTCCCGCACGGCGCAATCCCTCCACCAGCACTTGTGCAGCCGCCCAGCCGATTTGCGCATTGGCACTCGGGACAGACTTCGGGAAGTCTTTGCTGTACTGCTGAACAAATTCTTGGATTTTCGGGTTGTCCGTCTCGTCAATGGATACCATGGAAAGCGTACTGTATACCCCGTCCCAAGCGTCACCCGTCAAGTCGTACATCACTTTATGGTCCATTCCGATGGCGTAGGTAACCATCAAAGGAATGTCTGTCGCCCCGATCTTGACCATTTCCTTTCGGAAAGCGGCGGCATTCTTCTGGATCCCGGTCATAATGATCACGTCCGGATTGGCTTGTTTCAAGCGTTGGGCATGGGCGCTAAAATCCACCTCCTGAACATTGTGCGGCACCTCGGCGACCAGTTGAACGTCCGGATGCTTTTTCAGCTCCTCCTTCGCACCGAAATACCCTTCTTTGCCATAATCGTCGTTTTCATAAAAGATGGCGATCCGCTTGGCGTTCAAATGATTGACGGCGTAGTCGACAAAGAAACGTCCTTCAATCTTGTAGTTCAACTGCAATCCAAACCAGTTTTTGCGCAAGGGCTCAAGAAAGGCGCTGGTTGAAGCGGGCGAAGGACCAACCATGGGAATTTCGCCAAACAGCGACTCGGCAGCCTGGTGACACGGGGTACAGGTGGTGGCCACAATGGCGAACACCTTGTCCTCTTGCACCAGTCGCTGGACAACAGGCACCGTCTTATTGGGCTGGTATTCGTTGTCATAAGCGATCAGTTTCAGCATCCGCCCGTTGACCCCTCCCTGGGCGTTGACCAGGTTGAAATAGGATTGGATGCCTTCACGGATCACATCGTAAGAGGCGGCAAAACCGGTTTGCGGCCCAAAATGTCCGATTTTGATCTCCTTGTCGGTGACACCTTGAGCCAATTGAACTCCCTCTTGAGAGTCAGGCCCGCCGTCTTTCTCCCGCTGACCGGTGCCGGCAGTCTGGGAACTGCAGGCCACAGCAACGGCTAACAATAAACTGAGCATCGCGACGAAAAGAAAACGATTCTTTTTCATCCATACACCCCCGCTATGTTCATCATTCACATGTCCATCATTCATGTGTGAATTTTTGAATCTCACGGATCGACTCCGGATTGTCCAGAGCCGACAAATCCCCCGGATTCTTGCCCAGATAAACGGCACGGATGACCCGGTGCATGATTTTTGCGCTGCGGGTCTTTGGCAACTCTGCGACAAAGTGAATGGCCTTCGGACGCAGGGCCTTGCCAATCTGTTCCGTCACCATCTGCATCAGTTTTTCAGCCAGCGACTCATCCGGCGCATGGCCCGGATTGATCACCGCAAAGCAGACCGGCACTTCGCCTTTCAGCGGATCGGGAACGCCAATCGTGGCAGCTTCCCGCACCGCTGGATGGCTCACCAAAATGGATTCCATTTCCGAAGGCCCCATCCGCTTGCCCGCCACGTTCAGGGTGTCATCGGAACGGCCGATGATCGTCCAGAAGCCTTGCTCATCCCGAATGACGGCATCGCCGTGAACCCAGATGTTTTTCCAACGGCTCCAATAGGTCTCCTCATAGCGTTCCGGTTCTTGCCAAAAACCGTGCGTCATGCCCACCCAGGGCTGTCTGACCACCAGCTCCCCTATCTGCCCATACACCGGTTTGCCTTCTTGATCCAATACGTCCACATCCATGCCTAGATTCGGAGCATTGAAACAGGTCGGGGCAATCGGCTTGAGGACCGTTGTGCCGATGATCACGCCCGAGACTTCCGTACCGCCGGAAACATTCAGAATGGGCAGCCGTTTTTTTCCAACCTTCTCAAACAACCAGTTCCACGGCTCCGGATTCCAGGGCTCTCCCGTCGAGGCAAAAGCCTTGAGACTGGACAGATCGTGCCGGCCGGCCAGTTCCTCGCCATGCGGAACCATGGCGCGAATCAATGTGGGCGCAACACCCAGGATACTCACCTGGTGCCGCTCCGCCATCTGCCATATCCGGTCGGGAGCGGGAAAGTCCGGAGAACCGTCGTACATGACCAGCGTTGCCGCATTCATCAAGGAACCGAGCAGAACCAGCGGCCCGACGACCCAGCCCATATCGGTCACCCAGAACATCACCTCGCCCGGCCGCAAATCCAGTTGCAGCCCCGCCTCAAATGCGGCGCGAATCGGGAATCCGGCATGGATGTGCACCGTCCCTTTCGGCTTGGTTCCGGAAGTATACAACAGCATGAACGGCGTGTCGCTGTCGAGAACCTCGCAGGACACCTCCTCTCGTTCAGCCTCTTTCTCAGCCTCCAGCTCCTTCCAGTCGATATCCTTGTCCTGGTTCCAAGGTATCTCCCTGCCGAGCGAACGAACCACCACCACCTTTTCGATGGTCGGAGACAACGCAACGGCCTTATCCGCCTCCTCTTTCATCGGGACCACCTTTCCCCGGCGGATAAATCCGTCAGCTGTCACCAACATCCTGGCCCCGGAACTCTGCAGCCGCTTGGCGACCGGATCGGCCGCGAAACCGGAGAACGATGGAATGAAGATGGCTCCGATTTTGGCAACAGCCAGCATGATCACCGCCGCTTCGGGAATCATCGGCAGATAGATGCCGATGCGATCCCCTTTCTGAACCCCTTGTCTCTTCAATCCGGCGGCCACCCGGTTCACCCATCCGGCCAATGCCTCATATGTATAGCGGCGAATCACTCCATCCTCCCTTTCGTAAATCAAGGCATTCCGGCGCCGCACCTGGGGATCTTCCAGCCACTTGTCCAGGACGTTGTAAGCCAGATTGAGCTTGCCGCCGACAAACCACCGCGGCCATTGCGGGCCACGTGAGAGATCCAGCACCTGACGATATGGTTGAAACCAGGCAATTCCCAGTTCTTTTTCTGCTTCCCCCCAAAACCAAGCGATATCCCTTACCGAAGCTTGATGGAAACGGTCATAATCCTCGAATCCCAATCGCTTCATCCACTGGTATAGGCGTGTGGATTCGACACGTTCTTTGGTCGGATACCATACGGCCTGATTCACTGAAATCACTCCTCCAAGCATTGTTAGCGCTTTCAAAACCGATACTTTTCTTCAATGTTGGCTTTGTAATAGCGTTGGCTGGATGAATTTCTGCTGTGGTCTTTTATGGGGATAACTAACCATAGCATATAAATATTTGCCCTTTATTTTGTTTATTCGTAACAAAAAAGAAAATGACTTTGGCATTTGCCAAAACGGGCAAATGCCAAAGTACTCCATGGAGTAGAATCACTTCAGTGGATGGTTCAGCCACTTTTCGTAGAAGGTGTCGATGTCCGGTTGGAAGTCAAACACTACTGGGTATCCTGGAGGCACCGCTTCCACTTCCAGGAGCGTGGCACAACCAGGACAAATATATTCACGCAATTCCATCCAATCCGGATCACATCCCAGCATGTCCGGATAGATTTCATTAATTTTTTCCTTGCTGTCCCGGACATAAATCACCGCCTGTAACTTCCAGTTTTGTTTCACATCGCCAAACTCGTGTCCGCAGTCACATTTCACCACGCGGCTCTTATCCGGCTTTTCCACCACGTACAGATGCTCCGCATAAGGCAAGAGAATCTTATCATCCCAAGGTACCGATTCCTGCGCAATCTGTAACATCTTCCAAAAACGATCCGCATCTTTATGACTGGATTGCATCTCATGAACCTTTTGAAAAGGCAGTTCCCCACGCTTCAGTTGACGCAATGTTTCCAGATCGTATTCCGCCATTTGATTCGTCTCCTTTCATCACCATGTTTTATCATTCATCATCGAGGTTTTATCGAAGATGGGTCGGTTATTCTTCAACCATACGAAAATCTTCCGGTAAATTCCAAAAAGACAGGTATTTTTGCCGCCATTCTGGGGACAAATCCATGGAGCTCTGATACATTTCACGGACGGGCTGGATAAAGTCCCGTTGCAAAATGCGTTCCCGTTGCTCTTTCAGGAATTGACTGACGGGAATCGCTTTCTCCAGGCGCTCTCTCCGCTTTTCTTTCCTCCGGGCTTCCGTTTTGGCCACATCGACATGCCATCTTCCATCCGCTCCCTGTTCCGCCACAACGCCATAAATGGAATCGGCGTAACGCGGCAACAGATAGCCGCCGTTTAAGTCTGCTTCAACCGCTTTCGGATCGCGTTCCA
The DNA here is from genome assembly GCA_002159075.1 of Bacillus thermozeamaize. Classification (NCBI taxonomy): domain Bacteria; kingdom Bacillati; phylum Bacillota; class Bacilli; order Caryophanales; family Bacillaceae; genus Bacillus; species Bacillus thermozeamaize. The sequence continues at coordinate 132,307 of LZRT01000121.1, read as the reverse complement.
GCACATCACCGAGTCCGGGACCGCCACGGTGCACCGAAACGTAAATATCATACTCAGAAAATTTTTGCGGTCCTGCTGTGGCATGTTTGTCAAACACATTTTTCTCCGCCTGGACAAGCGCATTCACCTCAGAATGTTCCGGATCGCCATCACACGTAGGATAAGGCAACTGCCTGGCGATAATTTCTTTCATGTTGGTCCCATGCAGGCTGTGACGGTAACCCGCATTGCCTGGGTATCCTCCAAAAATCCCGGCGCTGCCAAATACATATCCGTCCGCAAGCCCGTTAAACAACACTTGTTCATTGGTCCGGTACAACATGCGGACGCTTTCCAGTCCCGCACCTCCACGATATTTTCCCGGCCCCGGCGTCATCGGCTTAATGGTGCGGCCAAGATAAAGCAACGGCTCCAACATTTCCCAGGACTCTGCCTCACCCATATCCCCCTCCGGATTCCACATCGCCGCAGTAGTATCCTCTCCGTCCTTGACATACATTGCCCCGGTTCCTTCGCAAGACATCTCGAAGTTGGTAAAGGCTGATTCCACGCCGAAGTGGTTAATACCCCCGCCTTGCAGGATATTTCCCGTCAAAGGAAAACTGGCCGATATCTCCTCGACATACCCTCTTGCATAATAAGCTCGGGCCAGACTACGGATCATCCCCGAAAAAGCGGGAATCAGGAAGTGCCAGGAAAGCGTGGTAGAAACCTTTTCATAATCGGGGTTGCACCAGGAACCGTAAGGCAATTTCAGCGAAGTGGCCAGGTAGGCTCCGTCATTGATCTTATCATTTGGGATCAATGATTGGGTCAACTGCACCCAAAGGGCTCCCTGCATCGGGGATGGCGCACAGTTGAACGAATGGTAGCCCCACTTGTTGGCTCCTTCAAATGACATGTCAAACTCCCCGTTTGCGCCAATCTTCAATTGCAAAGGAGCGTGCATGATAATATCTTTGCGGCATTTGTGAGAAACGGTGGGATCCTCTTTCCAAGGCACATCTGTGAAGCGTGGGGATTCGTACACCCCGGGAAAGGTCATTTCTTTGACCCGTGCCAGAAAACTGCGGCGTCCTTCTTCTATCACTTCGCGAATAAAACGCTTGTAAGTGTCAATTCCCTCTTCCCGAATTACACGGTAAACCTGATCACGGATCATTTGACATCCCGCCAAACGTGTCCGTTCATCCAGTACCCAATACATTTCGGCTCGTACCGAATCGGCGACTTTGATCAAGTAACTCTGGTAAAACTCGTCATTTTCTCCGGCCTTTTCACAAGAAAGCAGCAACCCGTCACCGTAGCGATCTTCGTGACCAAAGGCCATCGAACCTGGACGCACCGCGCCGACGTCGATCTCATGCGTCACACCACCGGCCCATCCGATCAATTCCCCTTCCCAAAAAATCGGGATCAACGTATGGACGTCAGCTGTGTGTACGTCTCCAATGATCGAATTGTTATTGGAGAAAATATCACCCGGCCGAATCCCCGGATTTTGCTCAAAGTTCTTGCGAATCATGTACTTAATCGCGTCACTCATCGTGTGAACATGAACGATGATTCCCGTTGAAAGAGCAATCGAATCACCTTCCGGTGTATAAAGCGCGAAGCACAATTCACCAATCTCCTTCACGATCGGGGAGGCGGAAATATTCAAAGCGGTTTCCCTGGCATTCACCAGTCCCCCGCGCAACTGGGAGAAAATTCGTTCATACCGGATCGGATCCTTTTCACGCAGTGTCAGTTCATCCAATCCCCAATACTTCCCTGTCTGCGCAAACAGGCGCTCAGATTCATCCAGCATTTCCTTCAATGTTCTTCCTTCCCAACCAATTGGACGTGCTTGCATGATTTCCTGTTTCGTTGTCGCACACATCAGTAATAACTCCTTTCTTGACCCTTTTTTAATAATCCATCCCTAAACTAAAGGTTTTAAATGAAAAATCCTGTGTTGATCCAAATAAGTTTCATAACCAGTCGGCACGACAAAGGTGGTGTTTGGTGATTCCAACACGGCAAATCCACGAATTCGGTTTCCAGGCTTCAAGTGTTCCATCTGATACACCTTGGCTTCCGTCCAGCTTCCTTTGTAGTACACCTGACGCGTTTGCTGAAACCTGACGTCAGGTTCCTCTGGTCCAAGTGGTTCTTCTGGCAAATTGGGCTTCTCGCTGTCTACCACACCCGTGATAATGGCCGTTGTCACAAGATAGCCCAATTCAGGCGACCGGGCCGAACGGGAATACATCTTGGAATAATCCTCTTCAAATAGATCAATAATCGTCTGGACATGTTCAGAAGTAGCCACCCTGTCAAAAGGCACCTGTATTTCTACATCATTTAACTGACCAACATACTGGACACGCAAATGATAACGAAACTCAATCTCCTCTTTCCGGACACCACTCTTGGCAAATTCGCTACTTACTCGCTCTTTCAGTTCTTCCCAGGCCTGGTTAATGGTTGCCGCAAAAACGGTCAAATCGGCATAAGCGTTGGCAATGGATACCTGTACCGTCTTGTCGGCACGATACTCGTATTCAGCACAAGCACACCCGTAAGCAGAAAAACCGGCAGCCCAGGATGGAACCAAAATATCCTCAAAGTTTAATCCCGCCGTATAACCTGCAACGTGAACCGGTCCGCCACCACCATAAGACATCAAGCGATAGTTTTCAGGTGAATACCCTTTCCCCAGAACCCGAGAAATGACCTCGTTTCTCAGATGATCTTGAAAAAGATTAATGATCCCTTCTGCTGCCTCATATACATCCAATCCCAATGGATCGGCGATCTGCTCCTTGATCGCTTCATAAGCCCGTTGGACGTCCAATTTCACATCGCCGCCGAGAAAATTGTCGGGGTTAAGATAGCCCAGCACCACATTGCAATCGTTGATTGTAACTGTGGTGATCCCGCTTTCCGGGTTGGAAACCCCGATCCGGTAACCGGCGCTGTCTGGACCAATTTCAATCCGCTTGGATGTTGGAGTAAGCCGGACAAACGAACCCGTTCCAGCACCAACCGAATCAATTTCAACCAATGGCAGTTTCAAGACAAAACGGGCCATATCCGGCTGTGTTTTGATCGAAAACTTTCCTCCTGTGATCATGGCCAAATCAAAGCTGGTCCCCCCGATGTCGGAACAAACCACATTGCTGAATCCCAGCTGGTTGGCCAAATATTGCGCACCAACCACACCGCCAATTGGACCGGAAACCAGTGTACGGGCCAATTCCTTTGCCTCAGTGGAAATCGTACCGCCATGGGACGCCATGACGCGAAGTTCAAAACCAGCACCCAGTTGCCGGAGCTTGTTGGTAATACGCTGAAATTGCCCCCGTGATGGCTCTGCGGCATACGCCTCGACCAACACGGTGTTCAAGCGGGCAAAATCCTGAGAAACCGGATACAGTTCAGAAGATAAAAACATCGGAATCGATATGCCTAGTTCCTCCATCACTTCAAGTGCAATCTGTTTTGCCCGCTGCTCATGGGATGGGTTGACATAGGAATGCAAGAAGTTGACGCAAATGGCATCCACACGTTCTTCGACGAGGCGCTTCACCGCCTCACGAATCTCGTTTTCGTACAATGGAATCTGTTCTTCACCGAACGGGTCGATTCGGCCGCGAATGCCAAAAATCCGTTCACGCGGCACCAGAGGTTTGTTATGGACATGAGTGACCAAATGCAAACGATCGGAATAAGAATAACCCAAATACGTCTGAAGGCCTCGCTCCATTCGAAGATAGTCTTCAAAACCGGCCGTGACCAATATGCCCAGTTTCTGGCCTTTTCTCTCCAAAAGACGGTTCAACATGGCGGTACCTGAATAGATGCCAGAAACCAGTTGCGGCACCCCTTCCTCCAACGTCATGTTCCAGTAGTGCAACGCGTCCCGAAGTGAATTGATAAACCCTATCGATTCATCTTCGGGCGTAGATTGCGCCTTGCCGACGACAAATTCACCCCTTTCATTGACAAGAATCGTATCGGTCATTGTTCCTCCGGCATCGATCGCCAAAATTCTTGGTCTGTACCCTGCTGCCGACATCAACCAAACCCTCCAATCTCCAATTTGATCACTAACCTGTATTTACAGATGGCAACCTGTAATAAAGCAAGTCCTGTGCCAAATGAAACCCAACAAAAAAGAAGCCTCTTTTGGGCAAAAAACAACAAAAAACGTCACCCATCCGTCACATCCATATCACATGTGACAATTCTGGTGACGTAACAAGTGACAATGTTGATTTTTCGATAAACTACCCAATTTATGATCTTTTAATGCCAAATTCCTTCATCTTTCGATAAACGGTCATTCGTGACACGTTCAAAAGACGCGCAGTTTCTGCCACATTGTCATCGACCTGCTTCAATGTCCGTTCAAGAAGCTCACGTGTCAACGCCGGTCTTGGTCGTTTCGAAGGCGACAGGAAAGGAAATGATTGGGGATGCGTCGATGAAGACGGTACAGTACGAAACTTCGTTTGCAACAAAGGCGGCAGATCGTGCGGGGTAATGATTCCACCTTTTGCTCGAAACATCGCCTGTTCCAGTACATGCTTTAATTGCCGGACATTTCCTGGCCAGTCGTATTGGAGCAATATGTCCATTGCCGATCCTTCAACTGTCCATCCCTTGCCACCTCCGCATCGGTGCAAAAAATGCTCAACCAGCAAGGGGATATCCTCCTTGCGTTCTCTTAATGGGGGAATGTGGATGGTCAAAACATGAAGGCGGTAATATAAATCTTCTCGAAACCGACCCATCCTCACCTCTTCGGCCAGATCTCGGTTGGTGGCTGCAATGATGCGAACATCGACCGGGATCGGATCGATACTGCCAAGCGGTACCACCGCTTTCTCTTCCAGTACGCGCAACAGATACGCCTGCGCTTCCAACGGCAATTCACCAATCTCATCAAGAAAAAGCGTTCCTCCGTCGGCAGCGACAAATTTTCCCTGTTTTCCTTTTGACAAAGCACCCGTAAACGCACCTGGCGTATAACCGAACAGCTCACTGGCAATCAGCTCTTTTGGGAGCGCCCCGCAATTCACCTCGACAAACTTTTTTCCACTGCGAAAACTGTAGGCATGTACAGATTGGGCAAACACTTCCTTTCCTGTTCCTGTCTCGCCCGTAATCAACAAGGTTTTATCCGCAGCAGCAGCCATTTTCGCTTCTTCAATCAGTTGTTGGATCACAGGACTTCGCGTGACAATTTGATCAAACGTGTACAAGGTGCGTTGTACCGTTCCCCTTGAATGATACGTAATCCGCTTGAGAACTGCCACACCTCCGATGATTCGCTGATCCAAGCGATAGGGGTGAAGGGTGGCAGTCCACATGGGATTGTTTTCATCTTTTGTTACTTTAAGAGGGAATGTCTGCCCCCAAAAAGGAAAACGCTCAATATCGGCATTTGGGATATCCAGAAATTTCTTCAACGAATCTCCGGGTGACAACCGTAAAATATACCCGGCTTTCTCATTACATCTTACGATTCGCAAATATGAATCAAATATGAAGATAGGTTCCTGGAATATATCCACAATACCTTGCAGAACCGAAAGCTCCCGGTTCATCACGCGGTTTCCGAGTTCACGCTGGATCTTTTGCACCTGACTGATGACCAAAGGTAAACCGTGAGCCTGAACACGGTCTTTGATACCACTAATATCCAGTACACCGAGTAATACATTGGTGACTGGATCGATAATAGGAGCTGCTGAGCACACCCAGGAATGCCAGCCTTGACAAAAGTGTTCGGCGCCAAACACCTGAACCGGCTTCTTTTCCGCAATGGCCGTGCCAATGGCATTGGTCCCTGCTCCTGCTTCCGACCAATCGGCTCCAGGAAAAAAGTGTATCTTTTGAACTTTTGACCATGCCTTGGAGGTGGCCTTGCCATCAAGAATAATGCCAGCAGCGTCCGACAGCATGATCAAAATGTTTTCTTCCGCAAGCTGTTCATATAGTTCCTGCATATACGGATGAACCAATTGTAGAAGCTCATGATGTTTCTCTTGCTGTCCTTTCAGTTCGTATCGTGTATAAACAATAGGCGCTTCCTGAGTCATCGGATCAATGTTTTGGGAGAGACATCGTTGCCAGGAGGACTCGATAGGCGGACGGAAGGTTTTTGCCTCTCTTGTCGTATTCATGATCTCCCAATGTTGGTACAACTTACGCTCCCGTTTGAGATATTCATGGAACGAGCGAAGAGCAAGAGTATACTGGTCCACATCAGTCCCTCCTTAAAATCAATATATTGATATTTTTTTAATCATATTTATTTTTGATTTTATTAGTGCGAAAGACAGTTTTTGTTACTATAACATGACTTTTTTCGAGCAGTAAAGCCCTTACATTTTTAATTATATAACAATTTTTGATATATTTCAGGGAATCAGATCGGATTTCCTGATCCAATTTAGGGAAAAAGAGAGAAAATTCGGCGTTTATTCATTTAGTAAATGCCGAAGAGAACGGACGAGGTATCTTTCCCCCAATATTATATAGTTATATATGACGTAAACATATACGTCATAAATTATCCTTCCCATAATTTTTTATATTAGAAACAAAACGGGGACATTCCCAGCGTTGAACCCTATCCGGCAGACGCCAAAGGTGCGATGTCGATTTGAACCGCCTCAAGCAGATGGTTCATGTACCGCTCCCTTTACTAGACAGTGGACACAGCCTATTTGCGCATTATAGAATAGATGAAATACGTCATGACGAGAGGACGGGAGTCAAGGGGCTCATCATATCGGAGGAGAATCACTTGGCGGATAGATCGAACCGGTTCATTCTTGTTGGCATATTGATTTGTTTAATATGGATCGCACTGAAACCCGTTCCTCAATTCAGCCTGCCATCCCGGTATCCTTGGAATCCTCAGGCGAATCCGTGGTTCAGCTTGGGGAAAATCGAATCGCTATCGTCGAAACCAATTTGAACTCAGGTACGTGAGGAGGGCCGGCATGTACGGGAAAATCAACACTGAATCGCTCAACGAACTCCGTTCCCTCATCCGCGACGAGAAACGGCTGCTGACCGGACCGGCCGACCGCTACAGCTACAGTTACGACGCCTCGTTCGGTCAATTTTTGCCTGATGTGGTCATCCAGCCCGAATCGGCGACCGAGATCGCCGGCATCCTGAAATGGGCCAACCGCCACCGGATCCCCGTCTACCCCCGCGGCCAGGCCAGCGGGCTGAGCGGCGGCTGTCTGCCCGTCAAAGGGGGCGTGGTTCTGGATCTTTCAGCCATGGACAAAAAGCTGGAAGTGGACGCCGAAGATCTGGTGGCCGTCGTTTCCCCTGGCGTCTTGACCGCACGCATCCACCAGGCGGCGGAAGCGGCGGGCCTGATGTACCCGCCCGATCCCAGCAGCGCCGCCGTCTCCACGATAGGCGGCAACCTGGCGGAAAACTCCGGCGGCCCGCGCGGCCTGAAATACGGCGTCACCAAGGATTACGTGCTCGGCCTGGAAGTAGTCACGCCGCAGGGGGAGATCATCCGGACGGGCGGCCGTACCGTGAAAAACGTCACTGGCTATGATCTGACCCGGTTGATCGTCGGTTCCGAAGGGACGCTCGGCGTCATCACCGAAGCCATCCTCCGCCTGATCCCAAAACCGCCCGCCTCAGCCACGCTGATGGCTGTCTTTGATGACCTGGTCGATTCGGGAAAAGCCATCTCCCGTGTTCTGGCTTCCGGCATCCTGCCTGCCAAAATGGAAATCATGGACCAGGCCTCGATGGAAGCGGTGGAGGCCTACCGGCCCAGCGGCCTGCCTCTGGATGCGGAAGCCATCCTGTTGATTGAGGTGGACGGCCATCCTGCCGCCGTCCAGGAAGAAATCCGCCAAGCGGGCGAGATTTGCCGCAACCTGGGCGCCCGCAGCGTGCAAATCCCTGAAACTTCCGAGGAGGCCCAAAAGCTCTGGCAGATCCGGAAACTGGTCTCTCCGGCCATCGCCCGCATCAAACCGACCAAAATCGCAGAAGACGCGACCGTCCCACGGAGCCAAATCCCGGCCATGTTTGCCCGCCTGAAGGAGATCCGGGAAAAATACCGGCTCCATCTGGTGGTGTTCGGCCATGCCGGCGACGGCAATCTGCATCCGAACATTATCTGCGACGAACGGAACAAAGAGGAAATGCAGCGGGCGGCGCAGGCGGTGCGGGAGATCTTCGAAGCGGCGGTATCGCTTGGCGGAACGCTCTCTGGAGAACACGGCATTGGCCTGATGAAATCCCCCTTTATGGAGATGGAATTGGGACCTGTAGGCCTTGACATGATGCGCAGGATTAAACAGGCCTGGGATCCGAACCAGATCCTCAATCCCGGAAAAATCTTTCCCGAACCCGGACAAAGGTGGGTGCTGGAAACATGAGCAAACCTTCCCTGCTGGAGACGGCCCATGAAAAAACATTGTCCTGTGTGCAATGCGGGTATTGCCTGCCGGTCTGCCCCACATACCGGACGACGGGAAGGGAAACCCACTCCCCGCGCGGCCGGCTCAACCTGGTCAAGATGGCGGCGGAAGGCAAGCTGCCCCTGGCCGAGCTGGCCGAACCCATCGATCTCTGCCTGGGTTGCCGCGCCTGTGAAACAGCTTGTCCCACGGGAGTGGAATACGGCCGGATTCACGCGGCGGCCAGCCACGCGCTGGCTGAAGTAAAACGGGAACCGGCCCGCACACGGGCGGTCCGCAAACGGCTGCTGGCCTCCCTTCTTCCCTTTCCCGGCCGGTTGCGGCGGGCGGGCCACCTGTTGTGGGCTTATCAGTCGCTCGGCTTTCAGTCATTGGCCAGGCGGCTGAACCTGTTGCGACTGCTTCCCGGTAACCTGGGGCAGTGGGAAGCGGTTCTGCCAACGGTCCCATCACCCCGGGACAGAAAGCTGCCCCGGTTCCTGCCTCCACGCGCGCCAAAAAGAACTGGGAAAGCGCCGGAAAAGCGGGTCAGGGTGGGGTTCCTGCACGGCTGCATCATGGAAGTCCTGTTCCATCGCGTCAACCGGCTGAGCATGGAGCTGCTCTCACACTGCGGCTATGAGGTGGTTCTCCTGCAGGGCCAGACATGCTGCGGCGCGCTGCACGCCCACACCGGCGAAGTGGAAATGGCCGTCCGGCTGGCCAAGCAGAACATCCTGGCCGCCGAGCAGGGGGGCGTGGACTGGGTGGTGAGCAACGCCGGAGGATGCGGCGCCCATCTGAAAGAATATCCGTTGCTCTTTGCCGCTGAACCGGACTGGGAAGAGCGGGCAAAAGCCTTCGCCGCAAAAGTCCGGGACATCAGCCAGCTGCTGGATGAGGCGGAAGAGCAACCCGCCGCCAAACCCATGCGCGAAGTCATCACCTATCAGCCCTCCTGCCACATGAGCCATGTCCAAAAGGTAACCGAAGCACCTCGCAAGCTGCTTCGCCACATCCCAGGCATCACCTTCCGCGAGATGGCCTATGCGGAACATTGCTGCGGTTCAGCGGGCGTATACAATCTCCTTCACTTTGAAGAATCGATGCAGATTCTCGACCTGAAGATGGAATCGGTCCGCGACACGAAAGCGGCTATCATCGTCACCACAAACCCCGGCTGTCAGTTGCAGCTGCAGATGGGCATCCATCGCGCCGGCCTGGATTCATCCGTCCGTGTCCTCCACCTGGTGGAATTGCTGGCAGAAGCCTGGGGAATAAAGGAAGCATGAAAAGGGCTGTCCTTCAGTCGCAAGACTTAAGGGACAGCCCTTGCCTTGTTTTGGCGCAAATGCCTAGCGTCCGCGCTTTATCAAGTGCTCACGCTCTACCCTTCTTGCGCGTTTTGCTCTGCCGGTTGCGGACGCTGCTGCTGATATTTGGCCCGTTCCTCTTCCTGCAGTTGCCGGCGCAACACCTTGCCGACCATTGTTTTGGGCAGTTCATCGCGGAATTCGTAGATCCTCGGCACCTTATAGGCCGCCAGATTTGCCCGGCAATGCTGATCCAGCTCTTCTTCCGTCACCGTCTTTCCTTCCTTGAGAACGATGAAAGCCTTGACGGTCTCTCCCCGGTACGGGTCGGGTACCCCCACCACGGCCGCCTCCTTGACCGCCGGATGCTCAAAGAGAACATCCTCCACTTCCCGCGGGTAAATGTTGAATCCACCCGCGATGATCATATCCTTTTTCCGGTCGACAATGTAGAAGTACCCGTCCTCATCCATCCTGGCCATATCCCCCGTGTAAAGCCAGCCATCCCGCAGCGTCTTTGCCGTTTCATCGGGGCGGTTCCAGTACCCCTTCATGACCTGAGGTCCGCGAATGATCAGCTCGCCCACTTCGCCCACGGGGACATCATTTCCCTCCTCATCCACGATGCGGGCATCCGTATCCGGCCAAGGGATGCCGATGCTTCCCACCTTGCGGAGGCCATTGATCGGATTGGAGTGGGTGACCGGTGAAGCCTCTGTCAGCCCGTACCCTTCCACCAAGAGACCGCCGTTGCTTAGGGTCTCAAATTGCTTTTGGACCTCAGGGGCAAGCGGCGCAGAGCCGCTGAGGCAGATGTTCACCGACGACAAATCATATTTGTTGACATCCGGATGATTGAGCAGTCCGATGTACATCGTCGGCGCGCCGGGAAACTGGGTGGGCTTCTCCTTCTGGATGGTTTCCAGGACCTCTTTGACATCAAAGCGCGGCAGCAGGATCATCAGCGCGCCCGTGGCAATGCTGAGGTTCATCACCACCGTCATCCCGTAAACGTGGAAAAACGGCAGCACAGCCAGCACCCGCTGCTGCTCTTCATCGTGTTTTTCCTGCCATTCCATGCACTGGAATGTATTGACTACCAGGTTGTAATGGGTCAGCATCACACCCTTGGGCAATCCCGTCGTCCCGCCGGTATACTGAAGCAGCGCCAAATCTTCTTTCGGGTCGAGCGCTACCGGTTCCGGCCGCGTGGCGGGAGCCGCCTTCATCAATTGCTCGTATGCATAAACGCCGTTTCCGTATGGGATGTCATGCCACATTCCGTCTTTTTTCTGCTTGAACGGATAGAGCAAATTTTTCGGAAACGGCAGGTAATCCTTGATGCTGGTGTAAATGATGTGCTTCAGGGGGGTCTGCGAAGCCACCTTGGACAGGCGCGGGTACACCAGATCCAGGGCCAGGATGGTTTCCACTCCCGCGTCTTCCAGCTGGTGCTTCAGCTCTCGTTCGGTATACATCGGGTTAGTTTGGACCACAATGCCTCCAAGCAGCAACACCGCATAATACGCGATCACGCTCTGGGGGGTATTGGCCAACATCAACGAGACCCGCTCCCCTTTTTTCACCCCCAATTTGGACAACACATTGGCAAATTTGAATACTTCATCCCGCAGCTGACGATAGGTGAGGCGCTTGCCAAGGAAGTGGATCGCCTCCCGCTCCGGGTATTTTTCCGTTGTTTCGATAAAAAGATCTCCCAGTGTCTTTTCCGGGTATTCCAACGTGGCGCGGACGTTTTCCGAATAATGTTTCAACCACGGCTTTTCGGCCATGTTCCCCCTCCTCATCAGAATAAACCGACTTTTTCTCTTTATGTTTCTTCTGTTCTCTCCCCGACATGCAGTTCCTTTTATTTTACCGCTTACAATCTAGAATAGAAAGACTCTTTTACAAATCGGTTACGAAAATTGCCCCTGCACCAGACTTTCCCAGAGATACAGCGTCACGTAACTGGACCACGGCTTCCAGGACTGGCCAAGCTCCCTGATCTGCTCTTCCGTTGGTTGTTCGGGCAATTGGTACACTTTGCGCACGGCATTGCGCAAGCCAATGTCGGCCGCAGGCAACAAATCAGGACGTCCGAGTCCGAAGATCAGCACACATTCCACCGTCCACCGCCCAACGCCGCGAATCGTTTGCCATTCCAGGAAATATTCCTCGTCCGGTTTGTTCAGCGCCTCTTCCAGTGACGGCCAGCACAGTTCGTGATTGGCCACACTTCTGGCAAGATGAATCACATATTCCGCCTTGCGCTGGCTAAACTGCAGCGCCCGCAACTGCGCCACATCCAACGATGCCAGTTCTTCCGGCTGGGGAAAAACCGGGTAAGCCTCCCCTTTCCAGAAAAAGGGCGGTGCCGCAAGCTGGATGAGACGTTCATTCAGCTTGCGCGCAAAGGCCAGGTTCAACTGCTGGCCGATGATGGTTTTGATCATCGACTCAAACAGGGAGCCGTCCAGGGGAGGCCGGTAGCCTTCAAACTTCTTGACAATGGGAGCCAGTCGAAGGTCGGAAGCCATTTGTTCATAATACGGCGTCAAATCCACATCGACCATCCAGATATGGGCCAATTGCCTGACAACCAATTTTTCCTCGGAAGATGTCAGCGATTCGTCTCCTTCTTCCAGGATGACATCCACGCGCAATTCCGGTTCCCACACTTTATGATTCCAAGTGGTCCTTGTCAGAAGGCGTCTCCACCCTTTTCCCGTATCCTGCCGTGTACCCGCTGATGATTCACACGTTCCCGCTTCGTCCTGCCGAATCGTCAACGTGCGGATGACGGCACCATCCGGGTCAAACCGGTAAAGTTCGTGGCGTGCGTATTTGAGGCGCTGGAGCATGTGAAAAAAATTATACGGGGGAATGGGATGAAAAGTGTAAGTGGCCATTTCCACGGTTTAATCCTCCAATCCAAAAACAACATTTTCGCTGCTCTTGTGTTATACACCACCCAGTTTACGGAAAATTCACTCGAAGATCCACAATGGTCGGCATAAAATTTTTCCCAAACCGATGGCATTCCCGATGAAACTTTTTTCCCCTTCGCAGCGTCTAATCGGGTGAACAGGATATCATGAGTTTAAAGGAGTGGGTCAAGGTGCGCAAACCGTTTCTCCTGGCGGCAGCTTCAGCCCTCATTTTCCTCACATTTGCTTTATCAGCATGCAGTAGCGCTTCAACACAACTCCCTGAACAGCCAACGACTCAAAACAACCAGAACCTTGACCTGGATCAAATCAAGAACGAGCGGCTGCGACTGGAACAGGAGCTGTCGGATTATCACAACCAATTGGAACAAATACTCCAAAACCTATCCGAATCATCATAATCATCATAGAATCATCATCAATCATGCGAAAGGGGCTGCCCCATCAGCCGAATGATGGCGGGCAGCCCCATTGTTAAATCCAGGGCACGAAAAATAGAACCCCAGGGAAAAACCTTTCCTCTCGCACATACCGTCCATCCCATCGCTTGGCGCGAAAAAGATTTTCGAGGAACATTGAAGTGCGTAGGCCAGCCTAGATGCGCCGCTCCTTTCCTGCCCAGTAAGGCTCTTTGAGCAGGCGACGAACCACTTTCCCTACTGGGCTCTTAGGCAAGGAATCGACAAATTCCACAGACTTTGGCTTTTTGTAGGAAGCCAGCCGCTCTTTGCAAAAACTAATCAATTCTTCTTCCGTGGCGGTATGCCCGCTGCGCAGCACGACAAATGCCTTGATCGCCTCGCCCCAGGTCTCGTCCGGCACACCCACCACCGCCGCTTCCATCACTGCCGGGTGCTGGTAGAGCACCTCTTCCACTTCCCGTGGATAGACATTGAAGCCGCCTGTGATGATCATGTCCGATTTGCGATCCACAAGGTACAGATAGCCCTGTTCATCCAGATATCCCATGTCCCGCGTATGAATCCAGCCGTCTCTGATCGTCTCCTGTGTAAGTTCGGGAGCCTTCCAGTAACCGATCATCCCCTGGCTTGTCTTGACGACAATCTCGCCAATCTCTCCCGGGCTCACTTCCTTACCCTCTCCATCCAGGATGCGAATCATCACATCCGGCGTGGCACGGCCGCAGGACAACAGCCGCTGGTCAACTTCCGGCCCCTCACCCAAGTGTTCATGGGCCTGAAGGACGGTCAGGATGAGAGGTGCCTCCGTCTGGCCATAATATTGCGTAAACTTGGGTCCCCATAACTCCAGCCCGCGGCGCAACGCCTCACGCGGCATCGGGGAGGCGCCATAGATGATGTTGCGCACGGACGCAAAAGAATACCGCTCCACTTCCGGATGATTCAGCAACATGATGATCATGGTAGGCACCAGGTTTAGCGTGGTGGCTTTGGTCTGCTCCACAGCGGCAAGGTATTCCGATGGATTGAAACCGGGCAAAATGGCATTGGCCGCCCCCCGGATCCAGTGCGGAAGCACCAACGTGCCTGAAGCATGGGTCAGCGGTGCGGCGTGAAGCATCACATCCCCTTCCTGAATCCAGATCGCGTGCAAAATATTGTTGCAGATGGCCGCCCAGGTACCCTGAGTGTGAACGGCGGCTTTGAGCGTTCCGGTGGTGCCGGACGTATATTGGATGGTAGCCAAATCCGCTTCCTCTATCACCACAGGCGGCTCAGCATCGTCTGCGGCAGCGACCAGTTCTTGAGCAGACAACATCCATGGATGTTCAGGTGTTCCATTCATTTGGCAATAAAAGGAAACCTGTGGCAACCGGGGCCGCAAGGCTGCAACCCTTTCGGCAAATTCTTCCGTAAACAATATGGCCCGGGCCTCCGTCTCTTGAATCATGTGAAAATGTTCCTCTTCGGACAGACGCGTATTGAGCGGAACGCGCACCAAACCACTCTGCAAGAGGGCAAAGTCAATTTCCACACTCTGCAGCGAATTGGCCAGCAGCGAAGCCACCCGGTCCCCCTTTTTCAACCCCAGCTTCAACAAGGCATTGGCCAGCCGGTTGCTGTTCCGGTAAACCTCTTCAAACGTCAGGCTTTTTCCCTGAAACATCACAGCGGTTCGATTGGGATAATACTTTGCTCCTCTTTGAATCAATTCGCGTGCATGCATACCTGTCCCCCCTGTTTTAAAAATGTAAAATGATTTCTGAACGCGATAAATACATTATCCGAAAAACTTGCCATGCCTTCCCTCGCCCGCAGAAAACCGTTGCGCGCCCCGACTGGTCTCACCGCTTTCAATCACACGCATCCCCAAACGGAACTCCAGCGCCATCGCTGCATCAAAGTCCATCTCAAATCCACGGTATGCCGCCTCCCGGTCGCTGCGCAAACAGGTCTGCGGGAAAGCGGCTATTTGTTCTGCCAGCTTTTCCGCCTCCTCTCTCGCCTTGCCATGAGGCACGACACGATTGGCCAACCCCATCATCAAGGCCTCTTCCGCCCCTACCGGACGGCCCGTGAGGATCATATCCATCGCCCGGCTCATCCCGATCAGACGGGGCAACCGTTGCGTTCCCCCGTCAATCAAGGGAACGCCAAACCGCCGGCAGAAGACGCCAAACACCGCCGTCTCCTCAACCACCCGCAAATCACACCAGCAGGCCAGCTCAAGGCCACCGGCCACCGCATACCCTGACACGGCTGCAATCACCGGTTTGGAAAGCCGCATGCGGGTCGGCCCCATGGGTCCGTCCTGGCTCATGTCCTCTGACAAATGGTTTCCCTTTCCTTCTGCGAGGGCTTTCAAATCGGCGCCGGCACAAAAGTGCCCGCCTTCCCCCCACAACACCGCCACGGCCAGGTCATCGTCCGCCTCGAACGCCCGGAACGCCTCCGCCAGTCGCTCTGCCGTCTGCCGGTCCACCGCATTTCTCACCTCGGGCCGACTGAGTATGATCGTGCAAACAGGTCCTTTTCGTTCTACCCGAACCATGGTGCACCTTCCTTCGCTGATATATTGAACGTTCATTTCATTTATGCGGAAAATTGGCCCGATCCTTGCGTTTCCTTACGCATCTGGCTCAGTTCTTCCGACTCCGAGATGTTCCAGCATCCATTGGAGGAAAAGTTTGCCCGCTCCATTCGCGTCCACCGATTCAGGATCCATCATCCACATCACTCCCAGCCCCAAACCCACACTGTAAAGAAGGGCTGGAAGGTGACGGACCTGCTCCGGAGCAAAAAGCCCTTGCTCCACTCCCTCTTGCAAATATTGTTCCACATAGAAACGCAAGTTTCGGAAAAACTTGGCGACAATGGCCTGCAACTCAGGATGGTGTTTCGCTTCACCGAGATAATTCAACAAGACGACAAAAAAGTCCGGGTTTTCTTTCGGCACCGCCAAGATGTTTTCCAAATGGCGTTCCAGTTTTTCCACAGGCGAAGAAAGCGTTTCCACGGTTTCCATCACTTGTTCATGGGACTTCTGAAACGCCCTTTTGATGACCTGTAAAAGAAGATCCTCTTTGTTTTTAAAGTAATGGTAGATAATTCCTGTGCTGACATTGGCTTCCCTGGCGATGTCTTTCATCGACATGTCTGCCAGCCCTTTTTCCACGATGCAACGCGAGGTGGCCTCAATGACTTGCTCTTGCCGCCATTCTTTGGTATCCGACTTTGCCATAAACTCTCCTCAATCACAACTATTGAATGAACGTTCAATATAAAACTAACGCACAGTTTGTGTTTTGTCAATATTCCGTTTCACCGTTCATGTGTTCAAGAAAATCTTGTCAAAAATGGCGGTCCACATCTCCCACGTGAGCATTCCCGTATTGGTGTTCCGCCTTGAGGGGTGGTAACTGGCCATGAGAATCGGTAATCCATCACCCAAATCATAGGAAACGCCGTGGGCAAAAGTCATGCCCCGGACATTTACTCCCTGGTCCCGGTATACCGCCTTCACACTGTCAAAGGCATCCTTTCCCAGTGCCAAAACGACCCGAAGCTGACTCAACAAGGACATCTCCTGAAGCAAATACGCTCGACACGCCTGAAGCTCTTCGCCAGTCGGTTTATTGTTTGGCGGGACACACCTCACCACATTGGTGATAAACACATCAGTCAACACCAGCCCATCATCCCTGGACACTGCATCCGGTTGACTGGCAAAACCATACTGATACAGCGCCTGATATAACCAATCCCCAGCCGCATCGCCAGTAAAGGGGCGTCCTGTCCGGTTGGCCCCATGCGCTCCCGGCGCCAGGCCGACGATCAACAGACGGGCCTCCGTATCACCAAACCCGCTCACCGGCCGCGACCAATAACTTTTCGCGGGATACTCCCGTTTCTTCCCCGCCACAGCTGTCCGCCATTCCACCAGCCTCTCACAGCGGCAACATTGATGAATCTGTTCCGCCAACTGATTCCACGACATCTGATGCATCCCCTTCTTCCGATACAACTCCTGCTCACCGTGTTCACTCTATTGATCCAGGTTCATCTGTGCCCAATGAATGGATTCATCGTATTGTAACACACGGAAAGCTCATACCGGAAGGCAATAAGCAAGAAATAAGGGGATCAGGTAAAATACTCGATCTGTGCCTGGGGAAAATAGTGTCTGATCTTTTCTTCCAGCAATTCCTGTAATTCCGCGGCTTCTTCATCACGGTAGACATATTTCCCCCTGCCGTACTTGCCCCACTTGAATTTCCTTTCCTCTTCTTTCATCTGCAGACGGGTATTCGGATAACGCTGCAGGATGATCGTCTTGGCCACTTTTGTGAAACGGTGCTGAATCAATTCAAAGGTAAGATCAGGGTGTCCGTTCAGCAGGTGGTGGCGGGCAAGTTGTGCCAGCAGCCGGGTATACTGTTCCTGCCAACCGTCAAAGCGGTAAAGAGGAGCCAGGATAAAGCCGAGCGGATAAGCGGCTGCTGCCACCTTTTCAGCCGCAGCGATTCTTAACTCGAGCGGGGAAGTGGAAGGTTCGAAATACTTAATCACATAATCCGCGTTCAGGCTAAAGCGGATCCGGGTGTGCCCATTGTGTGGAATCGACAGCAGGGAATCCACAAAGTGAAATTTGGTCACAAAACGCAGACGCCCGAGCGGCTGCTCCGCCATAAAGCGGATCGCCTCCGCCAAACTCCCTGTCAGATGCTCTACGGCCAGTGGATCGGATGTGCAAGCCGCCTCAAAACGGGTGATCTCCGGCTCACGCTCTTTGATGTATTTCCTCGCTTGCTCCAATATCTCCTCCACATTGACATATACCCGCACATACGGCTTGGTCCCCAGATTCGTATTCAGATAACAATAATGACAGTGAGCGATACAGCCGGTACCCAACGGTAACGCGTATTCGGCGGAAGGCTTGGAAGGCTCGAATTTCAGCGAACGTTTGACACCGACCACCAGTGTTCGCTTGGCAATTCGGTAGGTTTCCGCATCCGTCTCGCCTGCCAGCCCTCTGACCTGGTTATGACTGGTGGTCATCCGGATGGGAACATTCCAATCTTTCATCATGCGATAGAGTTTTTTCCCTAATGGATAATCCAGTGAAGCCGGTTCAAAATAAGCCTGCTCGGGGATAAACGGGCGTATGCCTCTCTTACCTGCCATTTGACGGAGGATGCCATTTTTCTGTTTTTGATCGATTGGGACCATGGGGGAAGCCACTCCTTTTGCTGCATCGGGCCCATATTGCAGCCTCACAGTTCTGATTCATCCATTGCATCACCGCATTTGAAGTTGCGATTTCTTTCCGCTAGTATGTCACGCTTCCCCGCTTCTACTCAACGTCGTTGAGGAGAAATCGGCGCCGCTGAATCCAAATCAGGCGCAGGAGAATGCTGAATGTGAGCACGCCCACGCCTGTGATCAGCCCGATCCAATATCCTGATGCCCCGAAATGGGTGCGCACCGCCAAGACATGACCCAGCGGGAGACTGATCGCCCAATAAGAGATGAGCGTCAGGTAAAAGGTCGCCTTCACATCTTTGTATCCCCTCAGCGTTCCATAAATGGGCGTCGCAATCGCATCTAGAAATTGGAAAAATATAGCATAACTTAAGAACTGCCGCGTCAGCTCCAGAACCACCGGGTCGTTGGTATAAAGACCTGCCACCTGTCGGTTGAACAATGACAAAATGAGGGTATTGAACAGCGCCATGAACAAGGCCGCGCCAACACCCAGCAGCGTATAGTGGCGGGCCGCGGCAAAACGCCTTGCGCCCACCTCATAGCCCACGACAATGGTCAAGGCCATCGATATGCTCAAAGGAATCATGTACAGCAGGGTGGCAAAATTCATCGCCGCCTGGTGGGCGGCAATCGTCGCCGTATCAAAACGGCTCATCAAAAGGGCCACCAGGGCGAAAATACTGACTTCCAGAAAGATCGCGAGGCCAATCGGCACACCGATCCCAAGCAGCTCCTTCCATACCCGGAAGGAAACACGTTGAAACGAACGGAAAATGTGATAACCGGCAAAGGGTTTGCTAAAGTGAATCACCGACATGCTGATGAACATGATGATCCAATAAGTGATGGCCGATGCCACCCCCGCTCCGACGCCTCCCAGGGCGGGAAAACCGTATTTCCCGAAAATCAACACATCGTTCAAAAAAACATTTAGAGGAACGGAAACCAGCGTGATGATCATGGTGACCCGGGTGTATCCCAGCGCGTCAATAAACGAACGGATGACAGCATAAACAAAAACCGGCACCATGCCGAAAGAGAGGGCCACCAAATAATGGAACGCAATCCTCCGCACTTCAGGCTCCAAATCCATGAGCGACAACAAAGGAAACAATGTCAATTTACCGGTCAACAGCACGACAAAAGCGAGCAACAACGCCAGATATAGCCCCTGAATCACCTTTGAAACCACCTGGTCTTGTTTTCCGGCTCCGAGCAACTGGGCGACAATCGGCGTGATGGCCGATAAAATACCGCTTAGCCCCGTGTAAACCGGCACCCAGATGCTTGAACCAATCGCAACCCCCGCCAAATCCTCAGGGCTGGCCTGGCCGGACATCAACGTATCGAAAAAGCTCATCGCATACATGGACAGCTGGGTAACGAGAATCGGCAGCAAGATGGTTAGAAAATGACGAACCAAGTTTTCGCCTACTTTCTCATCACGCTTCTGCAAATTGCCATTTCTTCAATCATCTATTAAATGAGGCACATATTCATTATAGATGATCGCAGCCGGATCGCTTCAAGCCATGAAACAAGCCGCCCAACGAGCGGCTGCACGCTACAATTTAAACTGATTCACGACTTGCTGCAACTCATTGGCCTTGTCATTCAGCGTGCCGGCTATGGCGGACACCTCTTCCATGGCCGCCGACTGCTCCTCTGAAGAAGCAGCCACCTGCTGCGAATAACCTGCTGCCTCTTGCGCATATTTTCTGACCTGTTCCATCACAGCCATCAGTTGCTCAGATCCTTCATTCATGGTATGCATGGACGAAGAAATATCCCGGATCCGCTCCGACAAACCGCTGATCTCTTCCATGATGGCGCGAAATGCCCTGCCGGCTTCATGGGACAGCTGAATACCCGCTTCGATTGCCTCCCGGTTATCTTTCATCGCAGCCACCGTCCGGTCAACCTCGTGTTGAATCTCCGTAATCAGATCCGCCACCTGACCCCCTGCCCATTTCGACTGCTCAGCTAGCTTTCGCACCTCCTCCGCGACGACGGAAAAGCCGCGGCCATGCTCTCCTGCACGTGCCGCCTCGATCGCCGCGTTTAAGGCCAGAAGGTTGGTTTGCTCAGCGATATGGGTGATTAAGGAAATCACTTCACCAATCCGCTCCGTTTTATCGCTCAGGGATTGAATGACCTCATTCATCAGCTTGCTGGTGTCGCCGATCAGTTCCATCTGCTGACGGTGTTTCAAGATCGTCGCACCGCCCGCTTCAGCGATCCGCACGCTTTGCAAAGAGGCTTCCTGCACATTTTCCACATGGCCGGCAACGCTGGTGATATGCTCCAGCATCTCGGTGACCACCCCGTGGGCCCGCTCCATGTTGGCCGCTTGTTTCTCCGAGCCCTCCGCCACATTGCTCATCGCTGCGCTAATCTGCTCCGCGGCCTGGCTGGTTTCCTCACTGCTGGCCAACAGTTGTTCGGAGGTGGACGCCACCTGGTGTGCGGTTTCTGCGACATGGCCGATGGTCGCTTTCAATTGGTTAAACATCTGATTCACGTGTTGGGTCAACTCACCCAATTCGTCGTTCGATTTCATCTCAAGCGCAGGAATGCTCAGATCGCCTTGAGCCACGGATTGCGCCTGGGATACGATGCGGCGAATCAGTTTGGACCAATGGTGGGCAAAAAAATAGGCCACTGCCGCTCCGCTCAGAATGGCGGCACCCAATGTCACCGCCAGAACCGCCAACAATTGATTGGCCTGGGCGTTGATTTCATGCGTATAGGCCCCGACCGCCACCACCCATCCCCAGTTTGGATCCAGCAACGAATAAACCACTTTCTCTTTCACCTGATCAGGGTTCTCTGGCAAAGGCCACTTATAATAAGTAAATCCCCCACCCTGCTTGGCCCGCTGGATCACTTCCTGAATATAATGCCTGCCTTGTTGATCCTGTTCGTCCCAAAGATTTTTCCCTTCTGCATTCGGGTGCGCAAGCAACGTGCCCTTCTCGTCTATCACATAAAAATAGCCGTTTTTGCCAAAATCCATTTTTGTGTTGATGGGCCGCTTCCCATCCGCCTGCTTCGGCCCCAAAAGAGATTGTTTGACCGCCTCCTGCGCCTCAGCCAAAGACAGTTGACCCGACTTGACCAGCTCCTGCTGAGCATGGATCAGTTCGATGGCCATGGTCACACTGTTCTTCAAGTTGGCTGCCATCTGATCATTGAGCCCCTGCCGCGCCAAATTGTATCCGACGATGCCAATGACGAGACTGGGGATGATCAGAAGAATACAGCAAAGTAGAATCAGCTTGCCTTTAATGGATAATCGCAAGTTCCTTCCCTCCATATTATCAATTTAAACAAAATATACCATGATAAACATTATTTTACTATATATAACAATTTATCCAGGAAACATTCGCAATAACCAAGTTTTTTAGAAAAAATAAACGAAATCGAACGTTAAAGCTTGCAAAGCGCCAAGTTTGGGTTTATTTGTGCCGCGCATTTTTGTTCAAGTAAAATATGGTGGAAAAGCTCAAGACGCGCCCCCATCACGTTTCTCACCGGAAGCGCATCGTTGTCCCGAGGCACGGAAGGGAAGGTGAACCATTTGAAAAAAATTGAACTGGCCAGGCAACTGATCCAGAAACACTGTCACCTCTTCATGTGCCCTTTATGCGGCACAGCGTTGAAGGGCAGCCGGCCCAACAGCTTGATCTGCGCAAACCGGCATTGCTTTGATTTATCCAAGCCAGGATATGTTCACTTGCTGGCACGACCGGCGCGTCCGACCAAATATGGCCAACAGCTTTTTGAATCAAGACTGGCCATTTGCAGGAGCGGTTTTTTCCACGGGATCGTCGAACGGATTCACAAAATCATCACCTATCAAATGGGTAACATCCGCACCGAAGGCATCCATATCCTGGACGCCGGGTGCGGGGAAGGTTCCCTTTTGGCGGAATTGACAACAGGTTTGAATCATACGTCGGATGGGGACGTATTGGGGGTCGGCATGGATATTGCCAAAGCCGGGATTCGAATCGCTTCGCGGGAATATCCCGGCCTGATTTGGTGCGTGGCGGATTTGGCACGAAGCCCTTTCATGGATAAGGCATTCGATGTCATTCTGAACATCTTGTCTCCATCCAATTATTCGGAATTTAGCCGCATGCTGGATGATGACGGCATCCTGATCAAGATCGCACCGGGCAGCGAGTACCTCAAGGAATTGAGAACATTATTCTTCGGACAAAGCGGCAAACAAGCCTATTCCAATCAACATGTGGTGACCCATTTTTGCCGACACTTCAACCTGATCGATAAGCAGCATGTTCAATATCGTAAAAGACTCGATCAAACGCTACTGACTCATCTCATCAATATGACGCCGTTGTCATGGGGGGCAACGGAGGGAAATCTTCAACAAGCCCTCCAATCCGGCATCTCATTTGTCACGGTGGACGCGACCATTTTGGTCGGAAAGAAGCAAATACGGTAGTGTCCGGCCAGCTCCGTCTCGTTCATCATCTCCTGCCGCCGTGTGCAAAAAATGGCCGCCCGGGTCGATCCCGTGGCGGCTACTGCGCAAGTCGGCTCTCCTCAGCATGAGCAGGAAAAGGCGCAGGAAGGACTAATCTTTCATCCTGCGCCTCGGAAAGCGGGGTTTTTCCTTTTCGACAAAAGAAGCCACACCGACCGGAAAATCGATCGGGTCGACAAAGGTGTGCCGGGGATGGCCCCAGGGCACCTCATGCCGCGGCTTGACGAGCGCCACATTGCGCTTGACTGCCTGCAGGGAGGCGGGAGACTGGCTGGCGATCAGGTACCCTTTTTCCACCGCAAAGCGATCCAGCTGCTCCTCCTCCACCAAATAATTCAGGAGTCCCAACTGGTAACACTCCTCCGCGTCATAAATCCGGTTGGTATAGACCAGGTCCTTCGTCCGGCTGGGTCCGATCAGGTCCACCAGACGCTTGGTAAAGCTGGCATCCAGCGTGATTCCGAGCCTTCCGACCGGCATCCCCATCCTCGTCAGCGGAGAACCGATCCGCAGGTCACAGGCCAAAGCCAGTTGCAAACCTGCTCCCATCGCCGGACCATTGATGACCGCCACTGTCGGAAAGGGCAGCCGCTCCACGGCAGAGATCGCCTTGTCCATGACGCGGAACGCCTCTTCCGCTTCCTCCAGGCTCATCCGGTGAAATTCCTTGAGATCTGAGCCGGCCGTGAACTGTTCGCCGGTCCCCCGGATGAGGAGCACCCGGTTTTTCGGGTTGTCGGGAACCCGCTGGACCACCCCAGCCAGTTCATCCCACATCTGAACAGTCAGGGCATTGCGCAAATGAGGACGATGCAAGGTGATGATGGCCAGTCCGGCCGTCTCCTGCAGCGTGATCTTCTCCTGCGGACTCATCCGGCTGATGTGCACCTTCATGATGTTCGCTCCCCTTTTTAAGTGTTCGCATTTTTTACGCGTTCACAGCGGCGGATTCATCGTCTGACATGCATTCGCCAAGTAATACCATAACTGACACTCTGCTCCTGACTGGCATCGGTCTACACGCTACACGGTCTTACTCTTCATCCGGTCCGACATGCCGATGCGACCATCGTACTTTACCGATGATGATACCAAAAATATTGGCAACCGCAAAGGGCACGGCAATGCCAAATTGCGCGACATACCGAAGAAAAAAAGCTTTCCGGGAACGGCAACGCCGTTTCCCTCAGGCTTTGAAAAGGCTTTCCCGAAATTGCAGCATCGCTTCCACAAAAGCTTGCGGTTGCTCCAGCATCACGTAGTGACCGGCGCCATCAATGGCCGCCGTCTGCACATCCGGCCGGATGCTACGCAGTTCCGCTTCTGCCCCGGGCGGAAGCAGGCGATCCTCTGCGCCGTAGACAGCGAGCACGGGAATGTTCAGCTGCCGCAGCCGTTCCGCGCCCTGGCTGTAGCGATCACAACTTCTGAAGTCGGCCAATGTCATTTCCGGCGGATTAATCGCCAGTTCCTGGCGCTCCTCCGCCAGAAGCTCCGGGTCGACCGTCTTGCTGTATGATGCGAGAAAAAGCGATTCCGGAAACGTGCCCTGCGCCAGCTGATCCAGGATCTTCGGGTGCACGGGCAGACGAACGTGACTTGCCGCAAGAATCACACCGACCACGTTCGGAGTGCGCGCGGCCAGCTCAAGGCTGATAAGACCGCCCATCGAATGCCCGACCAGGATGACCGCTTCCTCTATCCGGGAAGCCAGCGCCTCGGCGTACCATTCGATGGATACCTGATCGGGCGCCGCCGCATCCCTTGCTTCGCCGTGGCCCGGCAGGTCAACCGTCTGCCAGGGAATCCCTTGCAATCTCGCCGTGGTACGGCGCCATTTCCTGGCCGTCCCGCCCGCGCCGTGAATAAAGAAGAAGCGCGGTTCTCGTTGTTTTCCCGACATGTTTCTCGTCATCCTTTCTCCTTTGGATATGCCCACTCCACATCCATCTCTCTTCGTCAAATGATCATCTCAGTCCAGGAAGCAAAGAACGGGCAATGACGATCCGCTGGATCTGGTTGGTTCCTTCGTAGATCTGGGTGATTTTGGCATCCCGCATCATCCGTTCCACCGGGTAATCCTGGATGTATCCATAGCCGCCCAGGATTTGCACCGCGTCCGTCGTCACCTGCATGGCCGTGTCGGAAGCAAACACCTTGGCCATCGAGGCAAGCCGGGCCTGTTCCGGATTTTTGCCGCGAAAATCTGCTTCGTTCAGCGCCGTCGCCGCACGGTAAACAAGGCCGCGCGCCGCTTCGATACGGATCGCCATGTCGGCGAGCATGAACTGAATCCCCTGGAACGTACCAATCGGGCGCCCAAATTGCTCCCGTTCTTGCACGTATTCCAAGCAGACATCCAACGCCCCCTGGGCGATCCCCAAGGCTTGCGCGCCGATCCCGGGCCGTGTCCGCTCCAGCGTCTTCATCGCGATCAGCCAGCCGTCTCCTTCCTCGCCGATACGGTTTTCCGCCGGGATCCGGCAGTTTTCAAAGAACAGTTGCGCCGTCGGCGATCCCTTGATCCCCATCTTCTTCTCCAATTTGCCGACCGTAAAACCAGGCGTTCCCTTCTCGACCAGAAAGGCGGTAATGCCCTGTTCCGTCTTGGCAAAAACCGTGTACAGATCGGCCACACCGCCATTGCTGATAAACACTTTCTGGCCGTTGAGTACGTAGTATCCCCCGTCTTTCTCCGCCCGCGTCTTCATGCTGCGCACATCCGAACCTGCCGTCGGTTCCGTGAGCCCAAACGCCCCGATCCTTTTTCCCTGGATGAGATCAGGCAGATACCGCCGTTTTTGCTCCTCCGAACCGCCGAGGTAAAGCGGCAGCATGCCCAATTCCTGCACCGTGACAATCTGCGAAGAGGAAGCGCAGACGCGGGCCACTTCCTCCACGACGATGCAATAGCTCAGCAAATCGAGACCGGCGCCGCCGTACTCGGGCGGGAACGTGACGCCAAGGTACCCCTGGGCCGCAAGAAGCTGAAAGATGTCGTACGGATACTCGCCCCGCTCGTCAATCTCCGCCGCACGCGGCTTGATCTTCTCCTGCGCCAGGCGGTGGATGTTCTTCTGGATCTCCAGATGTTCCTCGGATAGCTGAAAACTCATGTCTTTAACCTCCCAGCCGTTGGTTCGCCTGCTCTTTTAACTGCTGCTCCAGGACAAACTTCTGCATCTTGCCGCTAGCGGTCTTCGGCAAACTGTCGACAAAATAATACTCCCTGGGCCGTTTGTACCGGGCCAGTTTGTCCCCCTCGATGAGGAATTGATCCAGTTCCTCTGCCGTCACCTGGCTGCCGGGTTGGCGCACGATAAACGCAACCACAATTTCGCCCCACTTCTCATCCGGCTTGCCGACGACAGCCGCTTCCAGGACTCCCGGATGCTCGATGAGGCAATCCTCCACTTCCCGCGGGTAGACGTTTTCCGCCCCGGAGATGATGGTGTGATCCATCCGATCGCGGATCCACAGGTACCCGTCTTCGTCAATGACGCCCACGTCCCCCGTGTGGTACCATCCGTAGGCCAGCGCTTTTTCCGTCGCATCCGGCCGGTTGTAGTATTCCTGCATCATGCAGGGGCCCCGGACGATGATCTCGCCCGCCTCGCCTACCTCGCACAGGTTGTCGGGACGGGAGGGGCTGCCATCCGGCTCCGGCCTGACGACACGCAGTTCGTGGTTCATCACCGCCTTGCCCGCCGAGCCCGCTTTGGCCAACTGTTCATCCGCATAAAGCACCGACATCACCGGTCCCATCTCCGTCGTCCCGTACATCTGTACCAGGTCGGCCCCCACCTTTTCTTTAAACAGGCGGATCAGCGCAGGCGCCATGGAAGCGCCGCCATACCCCAGCATCCGAAGCGAAGAGAGGTCGTAATTCTCCAGGCCGCTGGTATTCAGCAGCATGTTGACCATGGTCGGCGCGGCAAACAGGTGCGTCACCCTCTCCTGCTCGATGACCTTCAACACCTTCTCGGGATCGAACATCGGCAGCAGCAGGTTGGTGGCGCCAATCTGCACCCGCGGCAGGAACGAAGTGTGCAGCTCGGCCGTGTGGTTGAGCGGCGCGACGGACAAGCCGACGTCATTGCGCGTAATTCCCATGCATTCCAGCATGATGAAATTGTGGGTAATCATATTGCGGTGCGGATGGATGACGCCTTTCGGACGGCCTGTCGTACCGCTGGTGTACATCATGATGTAAGGGTCCGTTTCCGACACCGCCACATCGGGCCTGTCATCCTGTACCCCGGCAAGCAGGGAAGACAGGTTTTGGGCATATGCCGGAGGATTTTCATTGGCATATAAATAATGCTGCACCGGAACGCCATGCTCGCGGGTCCGGGTCACGACATCCAACACCCGCTCCTCAAAGACGAGGACCTTGGTCTGGGCATCGTTGAGGATGAATTGCAGTTCTCCGGAAGTCAGGCGGTAATTGATTGGATTGAAAATCGCGCCGATCTTGGCAGCAGCAAACAGCGTCGTGACAAACTCGCTGGTGTTGTAGAGGAAGACCGAAACGACGTCGCCTTTGTTCACTCCCAGTTGCCGCAACAGGTTCGCCATCTTATTGACATCCCGGTCCCACTCCGCAAACGTCCATCGCTGTCCCTTTTCCAAGTCGACCAGGCCGGTCTTGTCAGGATAATTGCGGGCCGACCATTCGATCAGTTGACCAATTGTCGCTTTCATCCGGAATCTCCCCCTCCCAAAAAGAACGAATTATTTATTATTACTAAATATTTAAAAATCTTTATTCGATTGCATGCACGCGGTACGCTGTGCATGCATGGCAGTTACTTCATGTAGTTACTTCGTGTAATCGTAAAATCCCTTCCCTGTCTTCCTTCCGAGGTGCCCGGCGCGAACCATCTTTCGCAGCAGGGGAGCGGAGCGGTACTTGGAATCCTGCGTCTCCTCGTACAGGGAATCCATGACAAAGAGCAGCGTATCCAGTCCGATCAGATCGGCCAGTGCCAGGGGACCGATCGGATGGTTGGCGCCCAACCTCATCCCTTTGTCAATGTCCTCAGCGCTGGCAATCCCTTCCTGCAGGACAAAAATGGCCTCATTGATCATCGGCACCAAAATCCGGTTGACAGCGAAGAGCGGGGACTCTTTGACATCAATCGTCTCTTTGTCCAGGGACTCGACAAACTGCCTGGAGGCCTGATAGGTCTCTTCCCGTGTGTCAAATCCGCGAATCAGCTCCACCAGCTTCATCACCGGCACCGGGTTGAAAAAGTGCACGCCAATCACTTTTCCCGGATCGGAGGTCACGCTGGCCATTTCAGTAATGCTCAGTCCCGAGGTGTTGCTGGCGATAATCACCTCCGGACGAACCACCTGGTCCATCTTTCTGAACATGTCCTTTTTCAGTTCCAAGTTCTCCGTGATCGCCTCAATCACATAATCGGCCTCACTGAGCCGGGAAATATCCGTCGTCGTGACAAGGCGCGCTTCATACTCCGCCTGCTGCTGGCTGCTCAACCGCCCTTTTTCAATGGCACGCTGCCAGTTCTTTTTCATCTGTGAAAGGCCACGCGTAAAAAAGGCTTCCTCCTGTTCCACCGCGATCACTTCATATCCATGCTCCAGACAAACCTGCGCAATGCCTGAACCCATCGTGCCAAATCCAACGATGCCGATTTTTCTGTACATTAGTTGTCTCCTTTCATCATGAATCTTGCTGCCATCCTATATGTAGAATCACATAAGCAAAATGCATGCCGAAAATATCCTCCTCGCCGGCGGCGATTTCTTGATGAAAAAAGCGCTCGGAGGCTACATTGTTTCTTTTATATACAAATAACGTATATATATTAAACAAACAATATTTATCTATTAAACAAATGGACCAGCATCGTGTTGCATCATGTCGCTTATTATAAATCATTTAATTCCGGTTAATCAAGTGTGTTTTATGCGAAAATAATTCACTCCCTACAATTCTACAAAAAAAGACCAAACAGCCAGTTTATGGAAACGCTCGGTCTGTTGCATGGATGACCCCTTTTCATCCCCGTCACGAGTCAGCCTAGCCCGTACCTTTTCAGCCGTTCATAAAAGGTGCGGCGGCTAATCCCCAGTTTCCGGATCGCTTCCGTACGCGTACGGCTTTCCCGCAAGACCCGTTCAAAAACCGCCCGTTCGGTTTGTTCCAGGACATGCTGTAATCCCGCATGCGACTGACCTGCCGAACCCTCTTCCTGTTTCATGCCGGTTTTTCCAGCCGCCTCCTTCCAAGCGCCCGAAGTCCCCGCCCCTTCGGCATGCTCATGATCCCAAACGCCAGATTCCTGCTCCACATCTGTCCCCTTCTGCAATAATGCGAAAAAGCTCTCGGGTATATCCTCCACTTTCAGATAATGGTCGTTGCAGACAACAAACATTCGCTCCAGGACATTGGACAACTCCCGGACGTTTCCGGGCCAGTCGTACTGGCAAAACACGCCATAGATGCTGTCATCCACCAGAACATGCTTGTTGTATTTGAGACGGAGTTTGTTGACCAGGTTGTTGACGAGGCGCGGCAGATCTTCCTTCCGCTCCCGCAAGGGAGGGATATGAATCGGCACCACGTTCAGCCGGTAATACAGATCTTCCCGGAACCTCCCGGCCTGGACTTCACGCTGGAGGTCGCGGTTGGTGGCGCAAATGATCCGGACATCCAGGGGGTAGAGGGTGGTCCCACCCACTTTCCGGTAGGCGTGTTCCTGAAGGACGCGCAACATCTTGGCCTGGACAGACAGCGACATCTCGCCAATCTCATCCAAAAAAAGGGTCCCCCCTTGCGCCAGCTCGATCAGGCCTCTTTTGCCCCCCTTGCGCGATCCGGTAAAGGAGCCTTCCTCGTAACCGAACATCTCGCTTTCAAACAAAGTATCGGGTATCGATACCATGTTGACCGGTATAAAGGGCTTGTCCCGGCGTTCGCTGGCTTGGTGAATCGCTTGGGCAAACAATTCTTTTCCCACACCGGTTTCACCGGTCAAGAGGACGGTCGCGTCAGTGGGAGCAACACGCCTTGCCAGAGATACCGCACGCTGCATGGACGGAACCTGGCTTTCCAGAAGCGTGAAGCCATCTTTCTGATATAACTGCTCCTCCAGCCGGCTGAGCTGCTTCCTGTAATTTTCCAGTTGCTTCTGGAGGGTTTTAATCTCGCTGATATCTTTCATGATAGTCACGACGCCGATAACCTGCCCCTCTTCAATCAACGGGGTCATGTTGGCGTACACATGCTGACCGAGGGAGTGCACATAGCTGTAATCGTTGATCCGGGGCTTCCCGTCACGCAACACATCCAGAATTCTGGCGTTGGGCTCCACATCCCGCAATTTTCGGCCGATCAGTTTGTGTGGCGGAACACCAAACTGACGTGTGTACGCCTGGTTGATGTAAACGATGGTACTGTCCCGGTCAATCACGATGACCGCATCATAGAGGGACTCCAATATCGAGAGAAAATGTTTCTTCAGATCCACCCCGTCTCCCCCCAGTTCCCTGGATTCAATGATTATCCCATCTCTTCACTTTTTTAGAGAGACTGTCCTCAACCTGCGCAACTCGAGGTGGCGGACATGCAGGTAGGGTGGCGGTATCGTCCGGTCCAGCATCTGCAAAAAAAGCTCCTGAACCTGTGATTGCAGTCGTCTTGCAACAACGGGAATCGGCGTTCCGTCATATAATGAAAGACCGATCTGAATCGGTTCCTCCAACTCATCCGGAATCGTGATCGAATAGATCTGGTGAACTTGCGGCTCCTGCAACAGCACATGCTGCACCATCGTCTTCAGGCACTGCTGCGTGATGAGAATGCGCCCGCCTTGAAAACGCGGATAAACAATCGTATTTTCACCAATCGGCCTGGACTGGGGATCGAATATCGCTTTCACTCGCTCAATCAGCTGCTGGAAACGATCCTTCTCCACCTGAATCCGGGGAATCGGAATCACATGCTGGCCGTGAAACTTGCGAATATATTGGGCTTGCTGGATCTCTTCCTCCCTGGCCACTTCGCTGATATGGATCCATTTCTCCGGGCTGGGCAGGCCCAACCGCTCGGCGATTCGCTGGATCATCCTGCGCGAAGTGCCGATGATCAGAAGCTTTTCGGGACGATACTGCTCAATGGCGCGGCGCACCATCTGGCTGTGCTCAGGATCATCGAAAATCGCCCGGCGAATGGCTGCCATCCGGTGCTGTTCATATTTGGCCGAGATCCCCGCTACCTTTCTTCCATGACGGATGTACAATCCATCGTCAATAAAATCCTCGATCCCCAACTGATGGCAAAGGTGAAGGGCACGATAGCTTTTGCCTGTTCCGCTGGGACCATAAAACCCGTAGACAACCATCGCATCACCTGTTTATCGTTTTTCCGCCTGGGAATTCCTTACCCCCATCTTAACATATTTTTAATGGACGCTTTTTATCCAAATGGAAAACCGTATACAAAAACCGGGCCTTCCTGCCCGGTCTCCATGATATTCATCCGTTTAGCATGCCACGAGACTTTTACGACATTTGGCTCGGCAAATACAAGGCGATTTCCGGAAAAATCATCAAAAGAACAATCAATACGACAAGCGGAATCATAAACCAAAGCGCCCCTTTAAAAATCTCTTCCAGGCGCAATTCCGGCGCAACCCCGTTAAGGACAAAACAGTTCATCCCAATCGGCGGTGAAATTAACGCCATTTCCACAACGATCACGATGATCACGCCGAACCAAATGAGATCGTATCCCAACGCCTCGATGACAGGCAGAACAATCGGAATCGTCACGACCACCATCGCCATTGAATCCATGACCGCTCCAAGGAGGATATACATCAATATGATGGATATAAAGATCATGGTCGGCGGCAACGTGGTCTCCGACAAGAAATTTGCCAAAAGCATCGGCACGCGGGTGATGGCCAAAAAGTAATTCAGGATAAAAGCGGCCAGGATAATGGCAAACAAAAAGCCGGTCGTCCGCAGTGTTCTGGACATCGATTCAATAAACTTCTGAAACGTCAGTTTTCTCCTCACCAGCGCGATGACAAATGCGCCAAACGCCCCTACGCCAGCAGCTTCCGTCGGGCTGAAAATGCCAAAATACATCCCGCCAATTACCAGCGCAAACAGAAGCAGAATCCAGCCGGTGGAACGAAGGGAAACAAAACGCTCCTTCCAGGAACTTCCCTCACCCACTGGCGCCAAGTTGGGGTTAATCTTGACGGCGACAGCAACGGTCAGAATATACAGTACAGTCAGTAAAATTCCGGGCAGGATTCCCGCAATCAACAATTTTCCAATCGACTGTTCCGTCAGCATTCCATAGATGATAAACATCGTGCTGGGAGGAATGAGAATCCCCAGCGTGCCTCCTGCAACAATCGATCCGCCAATAAGCGGTTTGTGGTAATTGGCGTTCAACATCTCCCTTGAGGAGATAACGCCCATAGTCCCCGTCGTCGCCAGACTGGACCCGGACGCGGCAGCAAAAATCGCCGATGCGCCAATCGCCGCCATGGCCAGTCCGCCACGCAACTTGCCGAACCAGTGACGGAAGGTGGCAAATAATTCCTGGCTGATCCCGGAAACAAACAAGAGCTCGCCCATCAGCACAAACATCGGAATGGTGCTCAGCGTGTAGTTGAAACTGTGATCCCAGACAATCGTCTCAATAGCCGTGGACAAAACCCGCCAGTCCCGCACATAAAGGATTCCGATGAAGGCTGGGACTGCCATCGCGATAGCAATCGGAACGCGCAAAAACATCAACAAAAACATGGCCAAAATGCCGAGAAATCCGATCATTTCCAGAGACATCGCTTATTCGCCCCCTCCTTCCACGGAACCCTTCAACAGGTGTACCAATGACTGAATCACTTTCAACAAAGCTTCCAGTCCCCACAGAAAAAAGCCAATCATGACAATATACTTAAACGGCGTCAGGGGGATCTCCAGCAAATCGGTATACTGGGGAACTTCCGTGGTGTAGCGAATCGCCACATGCAAATACACCCAGCCAATGACCAAACACGCGATGAAGGTCAGCGTATAACCGATCACATCCATCAACGCCTGCATGCGGGGCGGGAAGCGATCCACCAACAAACCAATCGAGACATGGGCATCCCTGGACTGCGAGTAGGCCAGCCCGAACATGATCAAGATGACCATAGACAACTGAACGACCTCCACATCCCCCAGAACAGGAACGTGAAAGGCACGGCCGATCACAGCGATCGTGATAAAAAACATCATGAACGCCATCGTGGCCAGCGCCAACCATCTGGTCACATCCGTTATCCGCCGAACAACGTTCAAAAAAGCTTGGATAACCATCACCCTCTTTCCAAAAACATGCCCATCAGCACCTTGTCATTGAACGCGGAAAAGGAGCTTGCCCCTTACAGGCAGGGGCAAGTCCTACAAACTCCGAAACGATGGAATTCCACTGGCCTTAAAACGGCAGTTCCAGCCCTTCCTCCTGGATCAACTTTTTGAATTCATCGATCATCTCTTGGCCATTGTACCCTTTCTTGTTGGCATCCTCTGCCCACTTATCCCACTGCACCTTGGCGTGTTTCTTGAATTCTTTCAGTTCCTCCGGCGTCAGCGTGATAATCTCTCCCTTGCCCTGGACGTGCTTCTCCAGTTCCTGATAGGACTTTTCCAACTCTTTGGTATAGCTTTCATTATAGAGATCAATCAACTTTTTGTTGAAGTCCTCATCAAACATCTTTTTCAAGTCATCAGGCAACTTGTCATAGAAGCCTTTGTTCATCACAGCGATCAGCGGCGTTACCGAAACGCCCATTTTGGTGACATACGGGGCCACTTCGTAATACTTGGTTCCCACCGCGCCGATCGGCGTGTAGAAGGTCATATCGATTGTCCCTTTTTGCAGCGCTTCGTAGGTTTCATTCACAGAGATCGACACAGGTGTGGCACCAAACGACTTGATCATTTCACTGTCCGACTTGCCTTGTACGCGCAGCTTGGCGTTTTTCAGATCTTCCACTTTGCGCACCGGCTTGGTGCTGAAGAGATCATAAGGGTCGGTGGAGGTGACACCCATCAGCACCACATCTTTGAACGCATCCTTGGCATATTTTTCGCCAATCTTGCTCACAACCTTTGCCGCGGTGACGGAGTCAGGAAATGCAAACGGCAGGTTTCCGATGGTATAAGGAAAAAGCTCAGAATCATAATAATAGGTCGTGACCACCAATCCGACATCATAGACGCCACCCTTCACGTCCTCCCAGGCCGACTTGGCAGCGCCCAGCGTTCCGCCGTGGTACAAGTTCACCTTGATCCGGCCATTCGTTTTTTCCTCTACGTACTTCTTCCACGGCTCCAGGACATTATACACATAATGGTGGGTAGAGGGCTGCCAGTTTCCCACATTCATCTCGATGACTTCGGAAGAGCCGCCTGCCGACTTATTCTCTCCATTGTTATTGTCGTTCTCTGAGGAAGACGGCTTGGCCCCTCCACAACCGGCCAATACAAGGGCGGCCATGACAAGCAAACTGATCCCAAAAAACAGAAAACGTTTTCTTTTCACGTTCATCAGAAACCTCCTTCTAAAATTTATAATAAAAGGGTTAAAATGGTTCAATATCTTCATCCAGGGAAATATGATACCATGCCTTTCTTCTGTATGCGTTTTTACCCCCCCTTTACCAATATATAAGTATGTAAGCGTTTTATAAATGAAATCAAAAAAATATATCGCGTTATATTTATAGTCTTTGCGATATATTTTTCTCTAATATACAAGAAAGAAACATAGTTTTCAATAGAAAATCGATCGCTTTCGACAAAAATTTTTCACATCCTGTTATAATACTGAAATGACCAGTCTGCATCAGACTGGCTGGCCTAATTCTCTCTGGTCTTTCGTTCAGATTCCCGGAATGCCCAATGGTTGGTCGGCCCATGACCCTTTCCAATCCCCAGCGTCTCCCGAACCGCGCAGGTGATAAACCGCTTGGCCAACGCCACCGCCTCCAGAACCGGGACTCCTTTCGCCAGCTGGGCCGTAATGGCCGCCGAAAACGTGCATCCCGTGCCATGCGTATGGCGGGTGTCCACCCTCGGGGCAGCCATCTCTTCCCAGACCTTGCCATCGTAGATGACATCACGGGCTTCTCCCGTTAAGTGCCCTCCCTTGACAACGGCCGCCTTCGCCCCATATTCCTCCACCAATCTTTTGGCCGCTTCTTTCATCGCCGGCAGATCGCGAATCGGCTTGCCGATCATCACTTCCGCCTCCGGCAGATTGGGCGTCACCACCTCGCACAAAGGCAACAGTTCCCTGAGCAAGGCGCCACGGGCATCTTCAGCCAGTAGCGGATCGCCGCTTTTGGCCACCATGACCGGATCCATGACATAATGTTTTACGCCATATTGCTTCAGCTTGCGCGCCACCAGCTCAATGACCGGTATTTGCGAGAGCATGCCGGTTTTCACGGCATGGGGCGGTATATCTTCAAAGACGGCATCGATTTGGCTTTCGATCAACTCCAGCGGCATGTCCAGAAAAGTTTTGACACCCAGCGTGTTCTGGCTGACTACGGCCGTGATCACACTCATTCCGTATACACCAAGCTCCTGAAACGTCTTTAAATCGGCCTGAATGCCTGCCCCGCCGCTTGGATCAGTTCCTGCAATCGTCAAAGCTGTCCGCACATCCTTCATCATTCCTGCCTCCTTGTTCGCGTCTTCACATATGGCTCTACTTTTTGGCATCCATCGATTCATTATCATTATAGGATAAACGGCTCAAAAATACCGCTTGCCCGTTCCATTTTACCCTCAATCTGCATATCTTAAATATTGTGTGACGGCAAGAAAAAAATATTCTGCCCGCAAAAAAACATCTTCTATTTTTTGCCCAATTATGTTAGAATACAACAGTTAACATCAGAACCTACATAGCACAGGTTGTGAGATGGCATGCTGCAGTTTTGAATCCGAACTGCGGTTTTTGTGATTTTAAAGCTGCAGTTTTGCGTTGCAAGACCGTGTATGTAGAGTTTGTGAGCAGTTGGTCGTAGGCGAAAGGTTCGGGCAAAGAAAAATTAGACAGGCGAAAGAAATGACAAAATTACAGGAAATGGAGGTCGATCTATGCACAATCCTTTTGAAATCGCCCAGTATCAGGTAGCTCATGCAGCCAAGTTGCTCGGTCTGGACCAGAACATCACGGAAATTCTCCTGCATCCGATGCGCGTGCTCTGCGTTTCGTTCCCCGTCACGATGGATGACGGCAGCACCCGGATTTTCCACGGCTACCGCTCTCAGCACAACGACGCGATTGGGCCGACCAAGGGAGGCATCCGTTTCCACCCCAATGTCACCATGGATGAAGTCAAAGCCCTGTCCATGTGGATGACCTTCAAATGCGGCGTGGTCGGTCTGCCTTACGGGGGAGCCAAGGGAGGCGTCATCTGCAACCCGAAAGAATTGTCCAAGAGTGAGCTTGAGCGGGTCAGCCGCGGCTTCATTCAGGCGATTGCCTCCATCGTCGGTCCGGACAAGGACATTCCGGCACCGGACGTTTACACAAACGCCGAGGTCATGGGCTGGATGATGGATGAGTTCAGCCGCATGCGCCAATCGTTTACGCCGGGCGTCATCACAGGAAAGCACCCGATCATTGGCGGCTCCTTGGGACGGGATAAAGCCACCGCCCGCGGTTGCGTCTTTACGATACGTGAAGCGGCGGCCAAACTTGGAATCGGCATGGAAGGCGCGACCGTCGCCATTCAAGGATTCGGCAACGCGGGAAGCTACAGTGCGTTTCTCCTGCAAGAGCTGGGCTGCCGGATTGTCGCCATCAGCGATTCCCAAGGCGGCATTTACAATCCGGACGGGATCGATCCGCAAGAAGCCCTGACCGTCAAGGAAAAGACCGGTTCCGTCATCTATTTGAACGACAAGGCAAAGCGCATCACCAACAATGAACTCCTGGAACTGGAAGTGGACATCCTGGTTCCGGCCGCGCTGGAAGATCAAATCAATGAAGAAAACGCCGATCGCATCCACGCCAAAATTGTGGCTGAAGCGGCAAACGGCCCCACCACGCCGGAAGCGGACCAAATTCTCTACAACAAGGGCGTGCATGTGATTCCGGATATCCTGGCCAATGCCGGCGGCGTCACCGTCTCCTACTTTGAATGGGTCCAAAACCTCATGAACTATTACTGGACGGAAGAAGAAGTGAACAACAGACTGGAACAAAAAATGGTGGATGCTTACCACCGCGTCTATCAGATGCACAAGGACAAAAACGTGGACATGCGGACGGCTGCCTATATGGTATCGATTGCCCGAATCGTTGAGGCGATGGCCGCCCGTGGCTGGATCAAGGATAATGTCAGCCTCCTATCCTAATCATCCAACGATCCGTTTCAGCGCTTGCACCCGTGAGGGAGATATCCCTATCGGGACGCAAGTGCCTTTTTCTCCCTTTTTCTCTTTATCAGTTCGCGAGTTAGCCATAATAAAAGTAATGTGGCACCATAAATATCTGTTAATTCTGATAAATACACTCACCCGGAGGAACCCTATGTCTGAAAATCTGATGCCGGAAACCAAAGCTCCTTCTTGGCAAACCATGCTGGCTTTTCTCATTCCGATGATGCTCAGCAACTTTCTGCAATCGATCAGCGGGACAATCAGCAGCATTCTGCTTGGCCAGTTTATCGGCGTCCATGCGTTGGCTGCCGTATCCATCTTCTTTCCAGTGCTCTTTTTCATGATTTCCTTTATCATCGGCATGGGCAATGCCAGCACCGTTTTGATCGGACAAGCGTATGGCGCGCGCGACGAGCGACAGCTGAAGGCCGTCGTCGGCACCTCTCTGTCGTTTACCTTCCTGTTAGGCGTCGCACTTGCGGGATTGGGCATTTTCTTCAGAGAAAAAATTTTCCAGGCCATTGGCACACCGCCAGATATTTTCGCCATCGCCGTTTCCTATGCGACGTGCCTGTTCGTCGGACTGCCCATCCTCTTTCCTTACATCATGTACACCACATTCCTGCGCGGGACGGGTGATTCCAAAACGCCCTTCTACTTTCTGCTGATTTCCACCGGATTGACCCTGATGTTGACACCTGTGCTCACTCTCGGCTGGCTGGGTTTTCCCCGCCTTGGGATCAATGGCGCCGCGGTTTCCTTGATCGGAGCCGAATTGATCACGTTTATCCTGTTGCTGCTCTATTTGCAACGCATCCATCATCCGCTGCGGCTGGACAAACAGGCCGTTCGCCATCTGAAGATTAACCCCGCCATTCTCAAGCTGATGTTCAAGATCGGCATTCCCACAGGCATCCAGATGATCATGATCTCACTGTCAGCCATTGCCCTGATGGCGCTTGTCAACCAGTACGGCTCCAATGCCACGGCCGCTTACGGTGCCGCCAACCAGATCATCAGCTATGTGCAAATGCCGGCCATCAGTATCGGGATGACGGTTGCCATCTTTGGCGCACAGGCGATCGGCGCGGGGAAGATGAACGGGCTGCGCCACATCCTTCACACAGGATTGAAACTCAACCTGGTCATCAGCGGAACGTTAATCCTGTGCACGTACCTCTTTTCCAAAAGCATCCTGTCCTGGTTTATCACGGAAAAAGGCGCGCTCGAGATTGCCATGAACCTGTTGGTGATGACCCTCTGGAGTTACCTGTTGTTTGGAAACATGAGTGTGTTAACCGGGATGATGCGCTCCAGCGGCGATGTGTTTTGGCCGACGTTGCTCTCGGTGCTGAACATCTGGTGCATCCAGGTCCCCTCCGCCTTTCTCCTGTCCAAATTTTCACCGCTGGGGATCAAGGGCATCTGGCTGAGTTACCCGTTGGCCTTTGCCGGCGGCCTGCTGGCGCAAACCGTTTATTACCACTTCTTCTGGAAGAAAAAAGAAAAAGTCCGGTTGATTCCAGCCCAAACAACCTCAACTCAGAAATAAACATCAGCAAAAAAAAGACGCCTGTTGGCGTTCCAATTTTCCCCTCACTTGCGTTTGGATATTTCCCAACATCTTCGTTTTGGCTCCTCCTTCCACGACCGGTGATCCCTCTCCAATCCGTCGTAAAGAGGGAAAACCCTTGTCATTACCGCATTTTTCATTTCGTTTTCAGCCGATCCTAATGAGAGACATATGACAACGCCAACCTTGAATTGACACAAGATCCCCGAAAAAAAGTCTCACTCCCAGGGAAACA
Source organism: Bacillus thermozeamaize (assembly GCA_002159075.1). Lineage (NCBI taxonomy): Bacteria > Bacillati > Bacillota > Bacilli > Caryophanales > Bacillaceae > Bacillus > Bacillus thermozeamaize. The sequence goes on along the minus strand of LZRT01000121.1, from coordinate 93,149 downwards.
AACCGGTTAAGGAGTGAGACATTCCCGCAATGAGACGCCAGTGGCGCCCCTCTATGTCATTTCCTGTTGCCGCACCGCCTGCTGCCGCGTCCACAAGACAGAAACCCCGAAACACAACGCAAAAACGGCCGAACCGACCAAAAACGGCCAGCTCATATTGACATCATACAAAAATCCGGCCACAGCAGGACCCAATACGTTGCCGATGCTCATGTAGGCATTGTTCATCCCCGCTACGTATCCTTGTTCATCCCCCGCCATTTTCGAAAGCAGCGTGTTGATTGCCGGACGCAGGATGGAGGTGGCCAAAAACGTCAACAAAGTCACCACGAGGACGCTCCAAAACCCCCGGGCAAAAAGAATGAACAGATAACTGATTGCGGTAAAGGCCAAAGAACCATTGACCACCTTGCTTTCTCCAAACAGGGCCACCAGTTTGTTTACGACAACTGCCTGGATCAACACGCCGAGAATGGCCGCGGACGTGATCACGATGGCAATATCCTTGGGCGTAAATCCGAATCGTTGATCGACAAACAAGCCGAAGATCGACTCATAATTGGCCAGACCAAAACTCATCGCCAAAACCAGAAGCAACAGAATGGCGTAGGGCGCACGCGTGGAACGGAGGAGCTGGCGAAAGAACGATTCCCCCTTTTTCAGGGCCCTGCGCGCTTTCAGTTGCGCTTTTTTGGAAAGCGTTTCTGGCAACAAGAAAAAAGAAAGGATCAACGCGGCAACCGCCACACCCGACGCAAAGTAAAAAGGAATGCGAACCCCATATTCAGCCAAGAATCCGCCCAACCCTGGCCCGATTACAAAACCCAGGGACATGGCCGCCCCCAACAGGCCCAGGCCCTTGGCCCGCATCTCCTCCGACGTGATATCGGCCACATAGGCCATCACCGCCGGCACAAGGAAAGCAGCTGACACGCCCCCCAGCAATCGCGAAACATACAGCAGCCACAATGATTGGGAAACGGCAAACAGCAACTCAGACAGCGCAAAACAGCCCATACCGAGAAGGATAAACTTCCTCCGGCCGTATTTGTCCGATAATTCTCCCGCCATCGGCGAAAAAAGGAATTGCGTCAGGCTGAACGTGGCCACCAACAGACCCAATGTCTGTCCGCTGGCCCCAAAGGACTCAAGAAACGCCGGCAACACTGGAATCACCAGACCGATCCCAATCATGCCGATGAACATATTCACCATGAGAATGATTAACGGACCTTTTCTCAATTGACCTTTCTTCATCTCTCGTTCCTCTCTCTCTGTCCCAGTATGCATGGTCAGTCAGGTCAGGACGTTATCATCATACAAAACTTGTCTTCGCTTCATCAACATCTTTGAAGAAAATACCGTTCCGTATCATATGGACGAAAGATCGAAGGAATTTCTTTCGCTTGCATTTACAAACAGGCCTCTGACAAACAGGCCTCTGTTGAATTGTCTAAATAAACTACCTTTTAACGTTGACGTTAACGTTAGATGATGTTAAAGTGAAACTAGTCAAAAACAGGGAGGTGGGAGGTGGGTGAAACCGCTTGATCAAAAACATGTCTTCACCATATCCGAATTGGCACAAGAGCTGGACATCAGCACCCGGACCATCCGGTATTATGAAGAAATCGGACTCATCCACCCAAAGCGAAGCAAAAAGGGCACCAGATATTACACCCGCAGTGATCGGGCCCGCCTCAAACTGATCCTGCGCGGAAAACGATTTGGATTTTCCTTGCACGAAATCAAGGAAATGATCACCCTGTTCGATGAAGACCGGACGGGGCGCAAGCAACTGAAACGCACAATCCAGTACGGCGAAGAAAAAATCCGCGAACTCAATGCCCGGATAGAAGAATTGGTCCAATTGCGTGACGAGATCCTGGAGTACAAGACCCGTTTTGAAGAAAAGCTGGCCTCCCTGGAATCCGGCAAGACGGATGAGAAGGAAGAAAAACGCGCCCAATAAGTGACACAGATGGAGGTGCCACATGTGAACCTGTCAAAACTGCTGCAAATCAACGGGAACAAGTATCCGGAGAAGGAAGCGCTGATCCTTGGGGATCACCGCCTCACTTACAAGCAATGGAATGATCAAGCCGACCACCTGGCCCGGTACCTGCAACAGAAGGGCATTCAAAAAGGGGACAAGGTCGTTCTGATGATGCCCAACGTGCCCGACTTTGCCATCCTCTATTTTGCCATCATCCGTGCCGGGGGTGTCGCGGTACCGATCAACGCCCGGTTCAGTCATGATGAGGTGGCATATATTCTGGACGATTGCCAGGCCAAAGGGATCTTCGTTCACGAAATGGTCTACCCAGCCGTGGCCAAACTCCCTGAGGTGCAACCCTCCCGCTTTTACGTCAAAAATTGACCGAGGATGATGAAGTGGACATCCTTTACACATCTGGGACGACTGGTCGTCCAAAAGGAGTACGGTTCAGCCACCGCAATCTGCTCACAGTGGGCACGATGATCGCCGTCGAATTTGAAGTCAATCTGGAGAGCCGGATCCTGCACATGATGCCTCTCAGTCATTCGGCACCCTTGCACCTGATGTTTGTATCCGGTGTCATCGTTGGCGCAACCCATGTCTTTCATCCCACCTTTTCTCCTGATATCTTTTTGCGCTTGTCCGAGAAGGAACGGATAACCCACTTCTTCGGCGCGCCGGTGGCCTATCTCCTGAGCATGCAGGACCCCGGCTTCAACCAAACCGACCTGTCGGCCGCCAAATACTGGGTGTATGGCGGCGCCCCTCTTTCCAAGACACAGGCCTATACAATAGCCGAGCGGTTCGGCAAGGATAAGCTGGTCTGCGTCTATGGCCTGACCGAAGCCGGACCCAGTGGCACCCTGATGCGTCACCGGGATCACCACGAAAAATCGGGAAGCATTGGGTGTCGCGCTGCCTTGTTCACCGAAATCGACATTGTGGATGACAAGGACCAGCCCTGTCTCCCCGGACAAATTGGCGAGATCCGTCTGCGGGGGCGAAGGCACGATGCTCGGTTACGTCAACCGCCCGGAGGAAACGGCACAGACGTTGAAAAACGGCTGGGTCTACACGGGCGACCTGGCCTACCGGGATGAGGAAGGGTTCATCTGGATCGTGGATCGCAAAAAAGATGTGATCATCACCGGAGGGGTCAACGTTTATCCGAAAGAAGTGGAGGATGCCCTAATCACCCATCCTGAGGTGCAGGAGGTGGCGGTGGTCGGCGTGCCGCACGAGACGTGGGGTGAAACCGTTAAGGCCTGTATCGTGCCGAAGCCGGGAACGCCGGAGCGGGACACAGAGGCGTGGTTGCAGGAAATCCGCCGCTTCCTGGAAGGGAAAATCGCCGATTTCAAAATACCGAAACTGGCGGACATCCTGACCGAGTTGCCGCGAAACGCCAACGGAAAAATCCTCAAACACCTGTTGAAAGAAAAACGTACGGGGAGTGATCAGCATGCGTAACATTCAGCGGGAGATCGACCAAAGACAATACGGGGACAACATCCCCCGCCCGCCGGAAAAGCCAAATTTTTATCTGGAAGACCCGAACCTGCAGTACCTGATGCGACGATATCTTCCCGCCTCGATGCAGGAATGGGCAGATCGTGAACTGACCCGTTTTGGCGAGCTGGTGGCCGGTCCCGTCGACGAACGGGCCGCCTATACCGACAGGGAAGGAAAGCCGCGCCTGGTGAAATACAACCGCCGCGGCGAGGACATCTCGCTGATCGTCAAAAACGAGGGCTACCTGCAGACCGTCAAAGAGGTTTACGGCATGGGCATCGTCGGCTACCTGTACCGCGATATCCCGGAACTAGGCTGCAAAGCCCCTTATATGTACTCGTATCTGCAGGGGTATCTCCTGAGTGAGAGCGAGCCGGGCTTCTACTGCCCCGTCACCCTGACGATGTCGGCCGCCCACTTGGTCGACCGTTACGGCACTCCTGAACAAAAAGAAGCCTACCTGACAGGCTTGACCTCACTCGATGCGGAAACCCTCTACGAAGGGGCCACTTGGCTGACGGAACGGCAGGGCGGTTCTGATGTCGGCGCCAACCTGACGGTGGCCGTCCCGGATCCGGAAAAAGGGCCAGGCGTTTACCGCCTGACCGGCGAAAAATTTTTCGCCAGCAACGCAGGCGCCATGGTGGCCATGGTGCTGGCCCGCGTCAATCCGGATCTGCCTGGAACCAGAGGACTGGGCCTCTTCCTCGTCCCCTGGATCAAGCCGGACGGCACGCGCAACAGCATCTACGTCCGCCGTCTGAAGGAAAAACTGGGCGTCAATGCCGTCCCCTCCGCTGAGGTGATCCTGGAAGAGGCGGAAGGGTATCTGGTCGGCGACCCGGACAAGGGGTTCAAGTACATGGCGGAAGCTTTGAACATCTCTCGCATCTGCAACGCGGTGGCTTCTGCCGGGATCATGCGCCGCGCTTTCTACGAAGCGTTGCATTACGCCAGGGAGCGGAAAGCTTTTGGCCAGACCATCATCCAATACCCCATGGTCAAGCAAACCCTCGTGCGGATGCTGGTCGAACTGGAGGTGAACACCGGTTCCACCTTTGACATGATCCGCTTCTTTGACAAATCCAACAGCGGCCAGGCCACCCCGGAAGAAGACGTGATGGCCAGGATGCTGATCCCGCTCATCAAGTACCGGACGGGAGAAGTGGCCAAGGAACTCACGCACCAGGCGATTGAGACGCTTGGCGGCAACGGGTATATCGAAGAGTATGTCACCCCCCGGCTTTTGCGGGACGCTCAGGTCCTCACCGTCTGGGAAGGAACCGCCAACATCCTGGCCTTGGATCTCTGGCGGGTGATTCAGAAATTCCGGGCTGACGAAGTGTTCCTGCAGGTGATGCAACGTGAAGTGGAAGCACTCACCCATCCCCTGTCCCAGGCATTCAAACCTGGCCTGAAGCAAAGCCTTCAGGAGATCCGGGAAAACATCGCTTTCCTCAAGGCTCAGCCGGAAGATATCCTGACGTATCACCTGAAACCGCTCGCCGATCAGATGATCGATGTGTACCAGCTGGTCTGCATCCTGAAAGAGGCCGAGGAACAGGCTAAGACAGACGGCAACGCACGCAAATTCATCGTTGCGGAACTGTACCGGAAAGCTCACTTTGAACCGGCGGCAAAATACCGGATCCGGAACACGCAGTTGCCCGACCTGACGTTTTTTGAGGCGTTGGTGGATTATCAAAAAGTGGATGCGGACGTCCTCCGGGAGAAAGTCCATCAGGCCGGGTGATTCCTTGCCATGCTTTCAAGCCTTCACGGATTGAAACCGGACTCGCACCGAGTCCGGTTTCTTCATGCTTCGGCATCCCCCTCAATCCGTGCCAGCTCCTTCTCCACCTCGTCCAATTGATCTTCCCCATATACTTTAAACCCATGTTTTCGCAGCAGGGCAGCGGTGACTCCTTCACCCGGTATCTTCGTGCCTGTAAACGTCCCGTCATAAATGAATGAACTGCCGCAGGACGGACTTCGCTGTTTGAGGATGGCCAGCGCGACGTCAAACTGCTTCGCCAGGGCCAACGCCGCCTCAGCGCCAATCTGGAATTGCTCCGTCACATCGACACCTTCGATGTTCACGACGCGGTCACCTTGAATTTCCGCCGGAGGACGGGGAGTGGGGAGGCCCCCCATGACCTCCGGACAGATGACAACAAAACGCCCCTCCCGGTACCATTTTTGAAAACGCGGATCATGGCACATATTGTTTCCATGGTCATATGTCACATCATGGCCCAACAGGCAGGCACTGACCAATATTTTCCTCTTTTTCTTTTCCAAAGCCGACGTCCTCCCAATGCCAAATTTAAAATTAAAATAACAAAACCAAACCAAAAACAAAACCGTCAGGACACACCAGGGTTCCCTGACGGTTTCGTCGATCGATGACCGATTCTGCTCCTCTTCACGGTCTTTTCAAGTTCTTCCCCTTCTCATTCTCCTCATCCATGGAATCAGTCGTCGTATCCTCAATGATCCCCGTTTGATTGCTGACCCACCCTCCTCCAAGCCCTTCGTTCACCATCCGATCGATGTCCATGAACATCTCGTCTCTGCCTTCCCATAAAGAATCATTCTGCCGCTTTTTCTTTTCATCAGCCACGGAACATCCTCCTCAATCCGATTTTGAAGAAAAGGATGCCCAGCAATGGATGGAAACATACTTGACACTCCACACGGCTTTAAGCCGTGGGATTCTCGGGAACAGCGACCCAACGGTCGCTTCTTGACCGAGCGATCCCCTTGTGCCCCACGGTTCAGTTGGCTAGGCCAACAGACGCAAGCCTTCCTGCAATATGTTCCTTGCGGCATTGACATCCCTGTCGTGGTGAGTACCACACTCTGGGCATGTCAATGCTCTCAAGCCAAGGTTTTTCACTTCTTTGTTCCGGTATCCGCATGTGGAACAAAGCTGGCTTGATGGAAATGTCCTGGCCACAAGCACGAGGCTTCGTCCGTACCAATTCGCCTTGTATTCCAGCATGGAACGGAACGTTGCCCAGGATGCATCAGAAATAGACTTGGCCAGCCGGTGGTTCTTTTGCATATGCTGCACCTGCAGGTCCTCCAGGCAGATCACTTGGTTCTCGCGAATCAGCCTGGTCGACAGCTTGTGCAGAAAGTCCCTTCGGCAGTTGGACACTTTCTCATGCAGACGGGCCACCTTCAGGCGGGCCTTCTCCCATCGCCTTCCACCTTGGGTTCGGCGGGAAAGGATGCGCTGCCAGCGGATCAACTGTTGTCCATGTTTGTGCAGATGTTTCGGATTGGCAATGACCTCACCGGTGGAAAGGACGGCAAAGTTCTTTACGCCAAGGTCAATGCCCACTTTACTATCACAAGCGGGTAACGGTTGAATCTCCGTCTCCACCAGCACCGACACAAAGTATTTTCCCGTCGGGTTCCGCCGGATGGTGGCGGAGATGATCCGGCCCTTGACCTCGCGGGACCTGGCAAACCTGACCCACCCCAGTTTGGGAAGGCGAATCCGGTTGCCTTGGATGGCAATGGTTCCCTTGTTGTTTTTGGATGTGTAGGATTGCACCGGGTTTTTCCGGCTTTTGAAGCGTGGGTAGCCTTTCTTTTCCCGGAAAAACCGTTTGAAGGCATCATCCAGATGCCGCAGTTCTGTCTGCAACGCCGTGGCATCCGGTTCCTTGAGCCAATCCAGATCTCTCTTGAGACGGGTAAGCAAAGCGGAGCAGGCATTATACCCAAGTGTCTTTCCTTCCGTCTCGTATACTTCCTTCCGTCTGGCAAGGAAGTGTTTGAAGACGTATCTGCAACATCCGAACGTCTTATGGATGAGATCACGTTGCGTCCTGTTTGGGTAGATGCGAAACCGGTACGCCTTGTGCATTTGTTCCACCTTCTTTCCTTGTCCTTATGATACCATGGGAGAGGAAGATGGAACAAATGTTTGCCGGGAGGGGTCCATGTATCCCACCCATGAAGGAGTGGGTTTTATTGCCCCTCCCAGACCCTCGCCGGTTTTTATAATTAATATTGAAGTCACTAGCGTTGCACTAATTGAACCCGATAATTAATAATTCTAGGAACCTTCACATTTCGATTGTTTTGCTAACAAAAAAATCCTTTACAATGGATGTACAGGGTGGTTCCTGTCCAAATCCATTGTAAAGGAAGCACGGATATGGACAAGAATACACTACTTTCATCCTTTGGTAAATGGGTTGCGCCAATCAATTTTTTAAAACTTGACGAACAGGTGCAAGCCATCCAACAAGACAAGTACACCAAGAAACTCACGACGAAAGCTTACCTGTTGCTTTTTCTCCATGCTCACCTGCATGAAAAAGAAAGTTTGCGGGCCATTTCAGCCGGCCTGTTGGACGAAGATTTTCAAAAAGCACTAGGACTGGATTCCATTAGCGCTTCTCAACTTTCAAGAAAAAACAATGACATCGAACCAGCGCTTTTAGCCCTTGTGTTTTTCGATCTCGTCCAGCAAATCCGGTACTATCAACAAGGCGCACGGTTCATGAGGCTTCCTCTGAAAATCATCGACTCGACCACGGTGCCTTTATGTTTGACCCATTACAGATGGGCCACTTTTCGAAAGACCAAGGCCGGTGTCAAATTGCACTTGCGCCTGGTCTTCATGGACAAGGACACGGTGTACCCGGAAAAGGCCATCGTCACGCCGGCTCATGTCCATGACCACACGCAACTTGAAGTCCTGGTCGATGAGAAGGAAGCCATGTACATCTTTGACCGTGGGTATGTTGATTATGAACGGTTTGACCGATTTTGCGATGAAGGCATTTTCTTCGCCTCCCGCCTGAAGAAAAATGCGGTCATCCGGGTGCTCCAAACGTTCTCTGTGCCAGAGGGTAGTCCCATCCTCTCGGATGCCATGGTGGTCATGGGTACACCCCAGAAGCGAACGGAGCATGTGTACCGATTGATCGAAACGGTTGATTCGAAAGGGAACATGATTCGCATCATTACCAATCGCTTTGACCTCAGCGCAGAAGAGATGGGTGACATTTACCGTTCTCGATGGGTGATCGAACTGTTTTTCAAGTGGCTCAAGCAACATGTGCGCATCAAGAACTTTTACGGTACAAGTGAAAAGGCGGTTCAAAATCAGATCTTCATGGCATTGATTGCCTTTTGTCTGCTTGTCCTTGTGCAATTAGAAACCAACGCGAAACAATCACTACTACAACTCAAACGATGGTTAGAAGCACTGTTGTGGCAGCCTTATGAGAAATGGTTTCGGCGGATTCGGTTTCGTAGCATGAAGGAGACCAGGGGAGTCCCTTCCTAAACAAGCTTGTCGTCGTTGCCTTTATCTAAATGGATATATTTACCAAACGATGGACAGCACCACCTTTATATGGTCTTTGTCCTTTTAGCAATTTTAAGCAAGAACGGGATGATTGAATATTCGTGTAATAGTCTTATGCGTTTTTATGTAACGCTACTGTATTGAAGTAAATACTGGAACATTCCTGCTTGTCGCATATCAATTTTTAACTGCTACGGAATCAACAAAACCTCCCGGCATGTAAGCCAGGAGGCTTGCTTTTCCAAAATTATCCTCCGTAATAAAAACCGGTCTCTTTCAGGGTCATCGGTTCCCCATCCCGGTGCACGCCGGCGTTGATCACTTCACCCACGTAGATGTAGTGATCGCCCTTTTCCACCTTCTCCACGACTTGGCACTCGAAGAAACGCAGCGCATCCTTGAAGATCGGGCATCCCGTCTTTTCCGTGTAGAACTCGTACCCTGCCAGCTTGTTGCCTTCCGGTTCGAGGGAACGGAAAAAGGCGGTGACCATTTCCTTCTGTCCCGTTTCGAGCACATTGACGCTGAAGACGCCGCTTTTGGCAATTTGCTCCTGGGAACGGGTTCCCGCCTTGACAGCCAAAGCCACCAAAGGCGGCTCAAAGGAGGTTTGCGTCAGCCAGTTCCCCGCAAAGCCATTGACGCCATTCTCATCCTTGGTTCCAACAATATACAAGCCATATGTAATCCCGCGCAAAGCCGTCTTTTTTGCTTGAGGATCCATCTTCACATACCCCTTTCTCTTTTTGATCAAAGTTCTGCAGATGCTCTCCCTGACGTCATGATAGACAAACTTTCGTAAAAAGTCCATCCCAATGCGGTTCATTCAGAACACCCGACCAACAGACTGTAGGATGGTTTTTCTTTATTTTTCAGAACATATTGTGTACAATGAAAATGGTTAACCATTCCTTTCCACATGGCGGCACAATGCCCTTTTACAATTTTTCCATTAGGAGGGAACTCTCATGGACAAAAAACCCCCTGTCATCGAAGGACCGCATTTCACGGCGACACATCTCGGCGAGCTGGCCAACCTGGACCAGTACAACAAAAGAGCAAAAGTCTTCCTCAAAAACATCCTGAACCTGACCGGCATGGAGATCTCGGTCAACAAGGTCCCGGCGGGAGGAGAAGCCCCATTCCTGCACAAACATAAGAACAACGAGGAAGTATACTTCTTCGTCAAAGGAAAGGGACAATTTCAGGTGGACGGCCAGATCATTGACATCCAGGAAGGTTCCGTCATCCGCATCGCGCCAGAAGGCGTGCGAGCCTTTCGCAACAATTCGACGGAGGATTTGTATTATATCTGCATCCAAGCAGCCAAAGACAGCTTGACCACCTGGACCATGACTGACGGGGAAATCGTTGAGGGGCCGATTAACTGGTAAACCGTACATGAAAGCTTCATCTGGTCCACCCGGATATTTTAGTCATACAAAAAGCTGGGTACATACAAAAGCAACCCAGCTTTATCTATATTACCAACATAGAAAATCATATTGATGATTGATTAATGATATATTTTTGTTTATTATGTTTGCTGACAACGCTTGGGACCAACAAATTGCCATAGGAGGGAAAGCATGTCTGTCCATCAATTTGATGTGCAAACCGTCAACGGGGAAACCAAATCGCTGAGCGAGTACAAGGGAAAAGTGCTGCTCATCGTGAATACGGCCAGCAAATGCGGATTTACGCCGCAATACGAAGGTCTGCAAAAATTGTATGACAAGTTCAAGGAACACGATTTTGAAGTGTTGGCGTTCCCGTGCAACCAATTTGGCGGCCAGGAGCCGGGTACCAGCGAAGAAGCGGCGGCCTTTTGTCAAGTGAATTACGGCGTGACGTTTCCAGTGTTTGCGAAAGTCGAGGTAAACGGGCCGAACGCGCATCCGTTGTTCCAATATCTAAAAAACCAAGCGCCGTTTAAAGGGTTTGACGAAGAAAACCCGCGCGGGAAAAGGATAAAAGAATTTGTAGCCGAAAATTACCCGGAATTCTATGAGGGAAATGAAATCAAGTGGAATTTCACCAAATTCCTGATCGATCGCAACGGACAAGTCACGCGCCGCTATGAACCGTACGAGGAACCGATGAATTTTGAACAGGACATCGCGCAATTGGTTCAAGCTCCATAATTGTACACAAAATCGTACACAAGCCAAGAGAGGGCAAGGGGGTCGTCCCCCTTGCCCTCAGTTTGTTGCGGAAATGGCTTCCATACCGCCCCATCATGGAGGCATCATGGAGGAATCGCTGGAATACGTCATCAGAGTGGGCGGCTCACTCCACGGGCTCAATCAAATCCGGCCCGTCATATGCAGCCGAATTGACGCGATCCGATACGGGATAGACCAGCATCTCCTCCGCCATGTACGGCTTCAAAAGAGGTTGCAAGTCAGACAGATCTCGCGCCGACCGATCCAGCCACCTCGCTTCAAACTTCGCAGGCAGAATGACAGGCATCCGCGGATGAAACGGGCGAAGAAGGTCGTTGGCTTCAGTGGTCACGATGGCACAGGTATAAAGCACCTCCCCATTCGGCGATTGCCACCGCTCCCACAGCCCGGCCATGGCAAACAGTTCGCCCGTTTTCAGCTGGACGCGGACCGGCTGTTTCCGGTTCCCCTCCCTTTTCCATTCGTAAAAGCCGTCCGCGATGATCAGGCAGCGCCGTTTCTGCGCCGCTTCCTGAAAGCTCCGCTTTTCCCCCAGCGTCTCCGCCCTGGCGTTGATGAGCTTGTAGCCGATCTTTTCATCATTCGCCCAGGAGGGAATCAGCCCCCAACGGAGAAAGCCGGCGCGGTTTTCTTTTCCGTCATGGATGACAGCCAGGACAGGTTGCGAAGGCGCAATATTGTACCGCTTGACATACGCCTCGGGAAACGTCGTCAACCCAAATCGCCGGATGATCCGTTCCGCCGGCGCAAACAGCGTAAAACGGCCGCACATGAGGACTCACCTCTCTTTCGGAAGGCTCACCAGCCATGCCCCTGCCGTGACAAGCGCCGTTCCCAGAATGATCGCGCCTGTCAACGGCTCGCTTAAAACCAGGACGCCCAGAATGACCGCCACGATCGGGTTAATGAGCGTAACATACGACACGGTCACGCTGTCCAGGTGTTTGATCAAATAAAACATCAACCAGTAGGCCAGCGCGGAACCAGGTATGGCCAGATACAACAATGCCCACCAGCCGGTCATGTCCACGGAAGCGAGCTGCACAGGCCGATCCAAAAAGATCGACAAGCACAGCAAATACACGCCTGAAGCCCCCAGATGAATGGCCGTGTTCCAATAGATGTCCCCAGCGAAATACCGCTTGTTGATCGCATAGGAAATGGCATAGAAACAAGCCGCGCCAATCATGGCCGTTTCGGCCAACAGCTGAATGGCGTTTTGCGGCGACCATCCCCCCTTGTACACCTCCGTCGCAAACACCACACCCAGGATCCCCATGATGACGGCAAGGAACTGGAACCAGGATATCCGCTCCTTGTTCCAAACGACAGCGAGGAAAAGGCTGAACAGCGGCATGGTGCCCACCAGGACAGCCGCCTCCCCCGAAGGGATGTACTGCTGTCCCCAAAAGATCAGCGCAAAGGCTGAACCGTTAAACAGCGCAAACAACAGCGGCGGCCACCATTGGCGCCACGACTTGGGCGATGGTTTCCCCAGTGCCATGACAAGTAAAACCACCGCCACACATGCCAACAGATTTCGCAGCGAGGCCAAAAGAAAAGGCGGCCAGTAGGCCAAACCGATTTTGATGAACAAATACGTTGAACCCCAGATAAAAGAAAGGAGGGCAAAGGCTGTCCCGGTCCTGACATTCACTCCGGTCATCTCCTATGGGCGGATTCATTTCAGTCACACTGATTCATCTCAGTCACAGTAGATTATATCACGCCATCAGAAAGTAGGTGGAGAAATCACCCAAATCAATTCCGCTGGTTCAGAACCAATATTCCTCCAGCCGTGCGGGATACGGCTGCAAAACGTGATGGCATCCCCTTCTTCGAGTATGTATCGATTTCCGCCAATGTTTATTTCCATTTTGCCGCGAATCACAATGATACACTCTTCATCACTGTCGTGCGTATAGGGTTCGCCGCTGCCGCCGCCGGGATCGACGCGCGAGTAGATCACCTCAAATTTGCTGCCCAACTCTGTCAGCAAATAATCAACCGTATTTTCAGGGGACGGATATGACAACTTTTTTCGGCTTGATTTCCTGACAATGATCGGATAGGGTCGGATGTCTTGTGACGTTGAATCATCATCGTCGTCAAACAGCTGGGATAAGTTGATTCCAAGCGCCTGCGCCATTTTCTGGATGGAAGCAATGGAGGCTTTGGTCAATCCTCGCTCAAACTGGCTGATAAAGCTGGCTGTCAACCCAGACTTTTTTGCCACTTCATTGATGGTCATTCCTTTTGAGCGCCGAATCTGCCTGATTTTTTCACCAATCGTTTTGTTTTTGTCCAATTCGCAATCCCCTTGACTTTAGATAATGTTGTATATTAATTTTTAATATGTACTTAATTAAGTATTACTTAATTAACCTTAGTTTAAATTTAATCATAATATATCACAGGGGAGGATGATTTAATGAATCATGGCTTTTGAGTGATCATTTTTCCGGATATAAATAGACAACGCTTGATTTATTTTTGTTGTTTACGCAGTGTTTCCACTCTTGATTATATTCTATCCCGGAGGTGATGAAAAACATGGGAGAATTTATTTTTTCCGTCATGTATGGGGGTTCCTTGATCATTATCGGCATTGTCGTTCAGATCTTGCTTAAAAAGATGGATGTAGACAAGCCGAAGGTCACCGATGTACGTGATCAAGCATCGCCGGCGAATGCAAATTTGGTCGACGAATACAAATATGGCCGACGAATACAAACATAGCCTGCGGATACGCACATGCTCGGCCAACACGAAAAGGAAGGAAGGGACATATTGATGGTTTATACCATAGGGGTTTTATGTTCATTCATGATTTATATCGCACTGGGCGTTTATCTTTCCCGCCGAGTCAAGACCTCAGAAGAATATTACGTGTCAGGCCGCAACGGTTCGACACTCATGGTGACCGGCACGTTGGTCGCTTCTTTCGTAAGCACCGTTTCATTTATGGGTGAAGTTGGATTCTCTTATGACGGGTATCCCATTTTGTTGCTCATTTTGGTCATTTTTAACGCCAGCGGTTACGTTTTAGGAGTGTTTTTGTTTGGGAGGTATTTGAGGCGGAGCCGTTCATTGACTGTTCCAGAGTTTTTTGGAAGGCGCTTTCATTCGAACAAGGTGCGCTCCGCGGCAGCGGTGACGACCATATTAGGCATCTCAGCGTATTTGGTGGCAGTGACGCAGGGAGTGGCTGTCATCCTTTCGGAACTGTTGAATGTATCCTATGCCGCGGCTTTGATCATCACATGGATCGCATACTCCTCTTTTACCATCCTTTCAGGGGCAAGGGGCGTTCTCGTCAATGACACGATCATGTTTATGATTTTTTCCTTTGCCACTTACTTGTCACTTCCCTTCATCTTCCACGCGGCGGGCGGTTTTCCGGAAGCGATCGTGAAGGCTGCTAGCCTGCCCTCCCGGCCGGATATGTTGAGCTGGCATGGCTTGACGGGGCCGAATGCCTACATGGGGACACCGATGGAAGCTTTGGTTTGGGCCATCATTTTAGGTTTGGTTTGGGGCGCTGTGGTCGCGATCAGTCCGTGGCAAAGCAGCCGTTATTTGATGGCCAAAAATGAGCACGTGGTGATTCGTTCGGGGGTACTGGCCACCATTTCCATTTTGACCATTTATCTGTTCTTGCATCTAAGCGTATCGGCGATTGCGACCATCAACGACAGCATTAAACCTTCGGAAAAAGCGTTTATATGGGCGGCGATGAATGTCGTGCCGACATGGTTAGGCGTGATTATCATCACCGGAATCTTTGCAGCCGGTCTTTCTTCGTGCGCAAGCTTCTTGCAATTGATAGGAAACAGCTTTACCCGCGATCTGATGGAGCAAGCCCGAAACAAAACCTATTCTGATGCACAGTTGTTAAGATGGAGCCGCATCGTCATGTTCGTCGTAAGCGTGATTATCCTATTGGTCGGTTTGTGGCAACCGCCTTCCATTATGTGGATCGGTTATTTTGCGGCTACCTTGTTCGCGGCTTCTTGGGGACCGGTGGCGGTGGCCAGCGTATATTCCAAGAAGGTCACGGAAAATGGCGCCTTTTGGAGCATTATTTTCGGTTTCCTAGGTGTTTTCCTCGGGGAAATTCTGAAAAAATTGGGCGTTGAGCTCCCTGTCTATTTGCACCCTGTGATTATCGGTGTGGTGTTGGCCAGCGCCGCAATGATGATCGGTTCCAAGTTCGGCAGTGTCACAGAAGAAGAAAAGGCGTTCCGTGAAATGATCACGACAAGGGTTGTCTCGCCGGATGAAGACAAGGAAATGTCCGTAACCAAAAAATATCCTTACGTTTTGGTGTTCAGCGGAGTTGCTCTGATCCTATTCACCTTCGTCTTTTATTACTGGCCCTTTACGATGGCCCAATAAGACAACGGCCTATCAGACAATGGCCCAATCAGACAATCTGCCGATTCCTTTTGACACAAAAGGTGTAAAAAGGAGGAATGGATATTGGACAATTTCAAGAATCTGTTCAGTAGTGTAAAAATTGGCAATATAGAACTTAAAAACCGGATTATGGTAACGGCTCACCAAACGAACCATGTGAAAGATGGCATTCCCACCTCGGAAATGACAGCCTATCATGTGGCGCGGGCCAAAGGCGGGGTCGGCCTTATCGTCCTCGAAGCGGCGGCCGTGCATCCTTCCGGCATGCTCACCACCAGCACCATTGCCGGGTATGATGAGCGGATCGTACCGGCCTACGTCAAATTGGCGGAAGAATTGCATCAATATGGTACAAAGGTATTTTCGCAATTGTTTCACGGCGGAAGAGAAGTGGTTTCCAGCGACTACCGCAACGCCGCCTGGGCTCCATCGGCCGAACCCAGCTTACGCTTTTCGGTCGTTCCTAAACCGATGAACCTTGAAGAAATTAAAGAGGTGATCGATGGTTTCGCTTTGTCGGCAAAACTGGCGAAGGAAGGCGGATTGGATGGCGTGGAAATCTGTTGTTCCCACGGCTATCTGCCGGCCCAGTTCTGGTCCAGTCACACGAACCACCGTACGGATCACTATGGCGGTTCCTTTGAGAATCGCATGCGCTTTATCATCGAGGTCATTGAACGGGTATGGGAAGAAGTTGGAGAAGACTTTACGGTTGGCATTCGCATGAGTGCGGATGAAAAAACCATGGACGGGCTGACCGTGAAAGATTCGGTGGAAATCGTCCAATACCTGGTGGATCGGGTCCGCATTGATTTCATCAATGTGACTTCTGGCGACTCCAGTACGTATGCCGGGTCGACGCACATCGCGCCACCCTCCCCCGTGGAACACGGTTATAACGCCCCTTATGCCTTTAAAATCCGGATGGCCGGGGCAGTGCCGGTGTTTGTCGGCACGCGCGTGCTTGATCCGGCAGAAGCAGAACGCATCATCGCCACCGGTCAGGCTGATGTCGTAGGCATGACTCGCGCCACGATTGTGGATCCGGAGATGCCGAACAAGGCCATGAAAGGTGAGCTTCATTCGATTGCGGCCTGTCTGGGTTGCAATCAGGCTTGCATCGGCCATTATCATAAGGGCCTGACCATTGGATGCGTACAGAATCCCATGGCCGGCAAGGAGGAAAAGCTGCTCCCGCTTGTCCAACGTCCAAGAACCGAAAAGCGCGTTGTCGTCGTGGGTGCAGGCCCGGCGGGATTGCAAGCTGCCGTGACCGCAGCCGAGCTTGGCCATCAAGTGACGCTTGTCGATCAGGCCGATGCCATCGGCGGATTGCTAAGAACCATGCGCCGCGCGCCCATGCGCCGCGAAATAGCGGAAACGATGCTGGACAACTATACGCGCAAATTGGAGCTAAGCAAGGTAACCCTCATGTTGGGGAAGCGGGCAAGCCGTGAAGCATTGGCGGAAATGGAAGCGGATGCCATCATCTGTGCCGTCGGTTCAAGACCATATGTTCCACATGTGGAAGGAGCGGATCATCCACGGCTGATCATGGTGGACGAACTTTTTGGCAGCCATTCACCGGCAATCGGCCAACGCGTCCTGGTGCTTGATTATTTGGGTGACTGGCCTGCCGTCGAAGCAGCTGTTTTTCTGGCCGAAAAAGGACATGAGGTCACCTTGGTGACCGCCAAGCTTTATATCGGCGAGGAGGTGCACCAATATCTGCGGAATGAATATCTGAAGCGGCTTTATTCGTTGAACGTCAAACTTCTCCCGCACTTTGATTTCGGCGGCATTTGCAATGACCGTGTGATTTTGAGAAATCTGTTCTCGTATGAAACAGAACAAATCGAAGACTGGGATACCGTCGTGCTTTCTTATGGACGGGTTCCGAACGTCGAACTGTATGAACAAATCAAAGGCATCGCTCCGATCGTGAAACAGGTCGGGGACTGCCTCGCTCCACGCACGTTGGAGGAAGCGGTCTACGAAGGCTACGTGGCAGCGCTGGAGATATAGCCGTACATCTCCAAACTGGTTTTTCCAGATATCGCGAAAATGGTTTAATCAATGAAGTTGCCGGGGTTTCTCCTGAGAGACCCCGGTTTTCAATTTGCGCTCCGATCCAGCCAGCGGTACTGGATGACCTTTCTGGAACGCGCAACCTGCATTCCCATATTGATTTAAAAAAAGTATTTTTTTATAATTATTATCATAAAATGGATGGATCAATCTAATCTACAGGAGGGAACCCGATGTCCGTCTATCAATTTGAGGTACAAACAGCCCATGGAGAAACAAAATCACTGGAAGATTATAAGGGTAAGGTCCTGCTCATCGTGAATACGGCGAGTAAATGCGGATTTACACCGCAATTCGAGGACCTGCAAAAATTATATGACAAGTATAAGGAATATGGTTTTGAAGTGTTGGGCTTTCCGTGCAACCAATTTGGCGGCCAGGAGCCTGGTTCCAGCGAAGAAGCGGTGGCCTTTTGCCAGCGGAACTACGGGGTTACTTTTCCGGTCTTTGCAAAAATTGAGGTGAACGGAACAAACGCACACCCATTGTTTCAATACCTAAAAAAACAGGCACCGTTTAAGGGGTTTGACGAAGAAACCGCACCCGGAAGATTGTTGAAGCAACTCATCGCCGAAAAGTACCCGGAATACTATTTGGGAAATGAAATCAAGTGGAATTTCACCAAGTTTCTGATCGACCGGAACGGCCAAGTCGTACGCCGTTACGAACCGACAGAAGAACCGTTGGATTTTGAACAGGATATCGCGCAAATGGTTCAAACGCCGGCCGTTTAATCAAACAACGAGGTTGCGGGGCAAGCGGGATCATTCCCCTTGTCTTCCGGCAAACAGGGAAATCACGTCTGGATGAAAAATGTGGCCGATAAGGATATGTCTTACCGACCATGGATGAGGAACCAGTTGTTTTCAAGGTTGTCCATTCGTCCCCCGATCCAGACAGCGGTACTGGATGGCCTCCGCCAAATGCGGAATGTCCACCTGCTCCGATCCATCCAGGTCGGCAATCGTCCGGGCCACTTTGAGAATCCGGTCGTGAGCGCGGGCGCTCAGGCCAAACGTTTCAAACGCCTGTCGCAGCAAATCCCTGGCTTCCGGGTGGAGTACCACATATTTCCTCACCAGGCGTGGAGACATTTGCGCGTTGAAACGAATCGGCCATTTTCCCTTTTGGTTTTGTTCCTGCCGAAACCGTTCCTCCTGAACCTGCCAGACGTGTGTCAATCGCTCGCGGATGTCCGACGAACGTTCCCCAGGTTCATCGGCAGCAAGCTGGCGGTATTCCACTCGCGGCACCTCGATCTGGATGTCGATCCGGTCCAGGAGAGGTCCGGAAATCCTGCTCCGGTACCGCTGAATCTGGTGGGGCGTGCAGATGCAGGCATGCCGCTCATCCTCAGACCCAAAAAAGCCGCAGGGACACGGATTGAGCGAACAGACAAGGGTCAGAACGGCGGGATAACTCAGCGTCATCCGGGCTCGTGAGAGGGTAACCTCACCATCCTCCAGGGGTTGGCGCAACACCTCCAGCGCACTGCGCGAAAACTCGGGCAGCTCGTCCAGAAACAGCACGCCCCGGTGCGCCAGGCTCACTTCTCCGGGCCGCGGGATGTTCCCGCCTCCGATCAGGCCCGGCGGGGAAATCGAATGATGCGGCGCACGAAAGGGCCTCTGCCGGATCAAGCGGCCCCGTTCTTTTAAGAGCCCTGCCACACTGTAAATTTTGGTCACCTCAAGGGCCTCCTCCATGGAAAGCGGCGGGAGGATTCCCGGCAGGCTCCGGGCCAGCATCGTCTTCCCGGAACCGGGCGGCCCGATCATCAGGAGGTTGTGCATTCCCGCCGCCGCCACCACCAACGCCCGTTTGGCCTGATACTGTCCCTTGATGTCAGCCAGATCGACCATCTCTTCCGGGATTGCCTCATTTGGCTTTTGCAACGGCTCTTTTTGATGATGAAGCGTCTGATTCGGTTTTTCACTCGTTCCATGCCCCGCTTCACTGCCGTGACCTTCTTCATCCTGACCGGATACCCGCTGGATTTGGTTCTGCATCCACGATTCTTGATTTCCTTGTATATACCCCGTATGTACTTGGCCGGCTTGCACCCCTTGGACCGATACCGGCTCTCCTGGATTCTCTCCAAAAAGCTGCCTCACCGCATCCCGGAGATGGCGAACGGGGAACACCCGGATGCCTTCAATCAGTCTGGCCTCATCCCCGTTTTCCGCAGGGACCACCACCTGCTCAAACCCCTTTGCCTTGGCTTCCATGACCATCGACAGAACCCCGGGAACCGATCGAACCGTGCCATCCAACGCGACCTCGCCAATCCACACTGTGCCGCGATCACCCTGGGAAGGCAACTGTCCGTCTGCAATCAGAATTCCCAGGGCAATGGCCAGATCAAAGGCGGAACCTTCCTTTTTTATGTCGGCAGGCGCCAGGTTGACCGTGATGCGCTGCAAGGGAAAGGCAAACTGGCTGTTGCGGATGGCGGAGCGAACCCTTTCCCTGGCTTCACGGACCGCTGAGTCCGGGAGGCCGACGATCTCAAAGTGGGGAAGGCCGTTGGCAATGTCCACTTCCACCTCCACCACGTACCCGTCAATCCCATGGACGGAAGCGCTGAACAACTTGGTATACATCGCAACCTCTCCCAGTCATTTCATACTATTATATCGAGTGATGTTTGTTTGAATCAAGAAAAGTCGATCCATTTTCAAAATAGCAAGGCCTGGAAATAGAAAGCCCCGGGTGCACAGGATCC
Organism: Bacillus thermozeamaize; assembly: GCA_002159075.1. NCBI lineage: Bacteria > Bacillati > Bacillota > Bacilli > Caryophanales > Bacillaceae > Bacillus > Bacillus thermozeamaize. Next base: position 72,885 of record LZRT01000121.1, on the reverse strand, counting down.
TGAAACCTTCAGAATACCGCTCACCCAGGGCCAATTCATTCAGTTATTATGAGTGAAGCTGCAAGAGCTTCCACGTATGTAACCCTCTCACATAAAACTTATTGTTTAACTATCGTCTCATATGTTTCAACAAGTTCAGGAAATCCATATTGATGGATCATAATCAGGCAAACAAACGACACAATAGCCGTAATAATTTTATGCAACGTCCCTCTGATCCCGAGCAACCGAAGAACAAACATTACCAATAATAACAGGAATAACCATGTAAATAAACAAAACCTTTAAAACCGAAAAAGTTAGTGCGCTAAGTGTGTTGACGACTATTCCACTAAAACCTGTGTCCATCCGTTATCCTCCCTTACTATTAGAATTTCAACATACGCGCAAAAAATCCTACATTAAAATGACAAAAACCGTAATTTTATTTGTAATACTCTACTTTTTCGACATCACAAATCTTACTTGCATTGATATGTATTTTACCATCATCGCTTAATAGCCGGATCTGCCTCATCTCATACAATACAATCCTACCAAGAACCTCACGTTCGCCATCCTCTTCCAAATACCAGATAATCGCCCGCCGGCCAGTGCAGAATTTTTGTGTAAGTATCCTGTTCAACTCCTCTGCAACCAGCTCTAGTTTTTCACGAATCTCTTCTGCGAAAAGTTGTTCAAGCATCCCCCAATATTCCATTTTCTTTAACGATATCTAGACGAGAACGATTTCCTCGAAGTTGCAATAAAGCATTCTCATTTATTCACCTACTGTTTAGACACGTTTCGTTTCTTTCTAACGATCCCTCTTGAAACTTTTTTTGTTTCATCGACTACCTCCTCGGAAGCTCAGACGATACTTATCCAAATATTCCGGCTTAAAGGTTAAAAGGCGTACTTCGCAGTCAACTCCAGTCTGCATTGAATGGCAAAGTTGATTCTCAATATAATCGCACAATAAACTTAATCGAACAGGAAATCCAAAAAATAATTCAAGAACAGGGATTTTCTCTCATACCAATTCCGAAAATGTGAATAATTCATGCTGGTGATCCTATTCCGGCAGAAGAGCGTAAAAGGCGATCTAGTCATTGTTCGCGGACAGCCTGACATGGAAAACAGTCTGATCGCTGTGGCCCTCTGGCCGGAAGTGAACGAAGCTCAACTGAGACGCGTATACAAAAAAATAGCTAGGTCATTTTGAGAGTGGACAACCCGGTTTATCCGCCAGAGATTCTGCAAAAAGAAGACTTACGAAGGCTTGGTTGTGAGTATTCAGAGTGAACCTGCCGCTGCAAAAGAATTATGAATTGCCCGGTGATATGATACGGGCAAGATATGGCATGAGTAGTCTCAATACTTAAACTAGTTTTATTTTGATAAAAAGGGGGATTCGCTTATGGCAAAACTTCCCAAAATCTTGGAGGAAGCAAAGAAACATTTGGAGCCTGGTGAGCAAGTTCTTGAGGCCGTCTTAGGAGCATATGAAACGAAACTCATGGGAAAAGATACAGTCATGAATGGCGTATTGATCGCAACTGATAGAAGGCTAGTTTTTTATGGAAAAAAACTGATGGGTTATAATTTGGAAGTCTTCCCATACGAAAACATCAGTTCTTTTGAGATGGGCAAAGGGATTCTTGGGTACTCACTTAATTTTTATGCTTCAAACAATAAGGTTAGCGTTAAGTGGATCAATCAGGGAGATGTAAAGAAGTTGACTGAAATCGTGAAAGAAAAAATTAGAAAGAAGAAGTATGAACAGGGACAGGGTAAAGTTCAGGCCAATACAAGCACGGACGATGTAGTAGAACAGCTGAAAAAGCTTTCAGAGTTAAAGGACCCGGGGATTATAACCGAAGAAGAATTTACTGCGAAGAAAAAACAGTTGCTTGGGATTTAGGACGACAGTTGGCATTTCCATTATCGAGCAATATAGGGTTTTAAGGTAGGCAGTGCGGTTGATGCCTTTGGATAAGCCGGTAAGGGTATTCCAAGAGAACGTTGTTGAAGGCATTAGACAGAGATGTCGACGGAGTTGCATGTGAGTAGGAAACAGGACGCAATACTTATCAATTGAAAACTTTTTAAGTAGGAATTTGATACCACATGAAATGATTAATACTATACGTTATTCAATTAACAAATAAGGAGGGATGTTTCTATGTCAACAACAAACTTTTATGTACCGATTCTGAAATGGAAGGGAGGCGAACGTATTGCGTTGCGGTACTTAAACGAAGACATCAAAACGATGATTCGTCCTGTGCTTTTAGCAATTTTTATTTACCAATAAACCAGTATGAGAGTATTATTCCATTGAAATAAAAAAAGAGAAGCACAACAGCAGTTGAATCAAAGAAAGTAATTGTAGGACGTTATGTTGTGCGTCTGGGACAATGTGATTTTTAATGGGAGGTAAAAATTTTATTGTGTTAGCAAAATGAGACTCGTATAACGATCTAGGGAATTGTTTGAGGTGTTTCCCGGTTAGGTATGGCATCCACCATGTGAGCAGCTGCATCAGTAAAAAGATGAAATAAAAAAGAACTGCAATTCCAACAAGAAATTTGATTTTTGAGGCAAACAATCCGATGCACACGATTAAGAGGATACCATTCGATGAAGCCTCAATAACTTTTTCTTTCATGGAATACTTGGAAAGGTCGTTCCAAGGATACAGAGGCATTAAAGTTGTTACTTCAAAATATATGAAAACGATGAATTGAGCCAGTAAGCTCCATGCAAATAAATCCATGTTCTCCTCCTATTACTCTTCCAGTATTTACTATCCAGGACTCCCTTTACCTAGGTTAAAATAAATATACACTATAATGCTCCCCAAAAGTCCAGACAAATTTTGAACGTTTTAAGTTATAACCTTCTTCAGCAACTTGGGATTTTAGGATGATCCAAGAAAGGCGTCAACAAAAGCATTTGACCCCTTTTCAAAATAGAAAGCCCTGGGTGCACGGTATCCTGACGTCTTCAGAATACCGCTCGCCCAGGGCGATTTATTTGACCAGACAATGATTAAAAATGCTATCGGGGCCAATCAGTTCTGAAGATGCGGCAGCAACTCGTTGACGGCCTCTGCCGGAATGGTGTCCCAGTCGATGAGCGGCTCCAGCCACTTGCTGACACTTCTGTCAAACGCATATGGTTCGTCAAGACCTTGGGACAACAGGTAACGATAGAGATAGTGAACCGCCAAAAGCAGCTTCCGGTAGCTGTTCTCCCGGGCAATCTGAAACTCCGCCTCTTCGAGGAAAAGGCTGACGACGGCCAGATGAACCATCCGGTTCATCAACCGTTTGGCAAACATCTCCCGCTCCGTCCCTTCCAAGCGGCCGATGCCCTCCGCCTGCGCACGCACCCGCTCAAGCACCGGTGAAAAGATCTCAATCACTTGCCGGACGGACGGGTTGGCCAGTCTGGCCAGTCGCTGCGCAATGTCACCGAAAAACACGTCGGCCGCTCCGTCCTTGGTCAAGGCGCGCAGCACATCCAACGCGATGATGTTTGTCGTCCCCTCCCAGATGGATCCCAGATGCGCATCCCGGACCAGCCTTGGATTGACCCATTCTTCGATATAGCCGTTTCCGCCGCGGACCTCCATGCCTTCCGCCGTCGTGTATCGGGCCCGCTTGCAGATGTATCCCTTCAACAGCGGCGTCAAAGTGCGCAACAGGGTTTGATGCCTGCCGCCCTCTTTTTCCACCTGGTCATAAATGTGTGCCGTGTAAAGCACCAGCGAAGCGGCCGCTTCCGCATCCAGCATCAGCTCAAACAGCGTCTCCTGCATCAAGGGCAGTTCCGCCAGCGGCTTTCCGAACGCCACACGCCCCCGGGCGCTGACAAGGGCTTCAAGATAACTGCGCCGCATCATGGCTGCCGACCGCATCGCATTGGACAAGCGTGAGAGGTTGACCATGGTCATCATCTGCTTGAACCCTTGGGACAGTTCTCCCACCACGTACGCGACAGCGCCCTCAAACGTCACTTCGCCGGAGGCCATATCCTTCGTTCCCAGTTTGTCCTTCAGGCGGTTGACCCGGTAGCGGTTCAGCGTGCCATCCGGCAACCTCCGGGGCACGAGAAACAATCCTAATCCCTTGGTCCCTTCCGGAGCCCCTTCCGGCCGGGCCAGCACCAGTGCCACATCGGCTGAGGCATTGGAACAGAACCATTTGTCTCCCCACAGCTCCCAGTGGTCACCCACTTTCTTCGCAATGACCTGGTTGGCTCCGACATCGGACCCCCCCTGCTTTTCCGTCATAAACTGCCCGCCTGTCCAGCGTTCATTCATATCGGTGCTGAGCATACGGGGGAGGTAGGTCTGCTTCAATTCTTCCGAGCCGAACCTCTCAAGGACGGTGGCAGCGGTATCGGTCATGCTCATCGGGCAACAAAGCCCGAACTCAGCCTGCGCAAACAGGTACCAGAATGCATACTTTAACACGTGGGAAAACTTGCTTGGCCAGCCGAGAATCCCCTCCCGATGCGTCATCGCGACCAGCCCAAACTGGCTGTAGCCGATTTTCTCCATCTCATGGTAGGCAGGATGAAACACCACCTGATCCACCCGCTCCCCACGGGCATTATACGAAACCAGCTGAGGCGGATTTTTGTCTGCAATCCGCGCATACTGATCCAACTCCGTCCCCGCGATTTCCCCCAATTTGGTCAAATGGGGCCATGCCCGCTCCAGATCGGATTCGTTGACATACATCTCCAGCAACAAGCCCAGGTTGGGATCGGTGAGAAAATAGTTAAGGCCAACAGTGTCAGGCATCGCTCCAAATGCGGCTTCAGGTTTGGGCACTTGAAACGTCGGTTTCAATATGTACACTCCCTTTCTTATTTTATAATTTACAGAAAAATTTCCTTAATATAAAGGGGTATCTATTTTTGATTTTAATCCAATCGTTGATAAAATAAAATACAAAAAATTGGATCACCCGTTTCTTGCGGCGGGTGATCCAGCATGTTCATGGACTATGATTTTCCAAGCCAACCATTCACCACATCACGGTTTTCTTCAATCCACTTCCTGGCAGCTTCCTCTTCTTTCATCCCTTCATGAAAGATGTAGCTTTCCAGGGTTCCCAACTGCTCGTCCGTCATCTTGAAATTCTTCAGCCAGCCAGCCACTTCCGGGTTGCGCCCGGCAAACCCCTTGTTCGCCAGCGTGTGTATCTCCTCCGGTTCACCCAACGCTCCTTTCGGGTCCTCCAGATACTTCAGATCCCATTCGGTAAACATCCAATGGGGCCGCCAGGCTGAGATGACAATCGGTTCCTGGTTTTTATACGCCTTGTCCAACGCGCTCAGCATCGCCGCCTCACTGGAGGCTACCAGTTTCAACGACAAGCCGTACTGCGGAATCACTTTCTCCTCAATCAGCTTCATCAGTCCGGCTCCAGCATCAATCCCTGTAATCTGGCCTTTAAATAACTCCTTGTGGGTCTCTAGATCCTCGATGGAATTGACCTCATCAACATAGGTCGGAACAGCCAATCCCAGATCCGCTTGCCCACCGTACCAGATGCCATAGTCCTCTAACTGGTCGCCGTATTTTTCCCAGTAGGCCTGGTGTGTAATTGGCAGCCAGGCATCGAGGAACACATCCAAATCGCCTTTGGCTAATCCAGTGTAGAGGGGGGCAGCATCCAGCTGGTGCAATGATACCTTATACCCTTCTTCCTCCAGGATCACCTTCCACAGATGGGAAACAGCAATATCCTCCGCCCAGTTCACCATCCCGATCTTGATTTCCTCTGTACCGGATGGATGCGTCTGGCCATTCCCTCCTCCCTTCGTTTCTTGTTCCGAAGGAGAAGGACTTGTGCCACCACATCCCATCATCACCATTGACAATGAGAGAATCAGGACCAGTGTCATCCACCAGGATTTCTTCAGACGCAATCCAATTCCCCCTTTTTCTCAATGACCTTTGCTTTTCACTTGAAAACGATCACCGATCCGCTGTGTAATCCGATCGAGAATAATCGCCATAATGACGACGGCGATGCCGTATTCAAACCCCATTCCAGTCTCCAGCCGGCTCAACGCCCGGGTCACACCGTCTCCGAGTCCGCCCGCGCCGATCAGGGAAGCGATCACCACCATCGACAGTGAAAGCATGATCGTCTGGTTCATCCCGGCCATGATCGTCGGCAGGGCGACCGGCAACTGCACCTTGAAAAGCATTTGCCGCGGCGAAGAGCCAAACGCCCTGGCCGCTTCAATCAATTGTCCGGGGACCTGACGGATTCCCAAATCGGTCAGGCGAATCACAGGCGGCATCGCAAAAACAATCGTCGCAAAGGCGGCCGGCATCAGCCCGATGCCAAAAAACGCCATGGCCGGCAGAAGATAAACAAAAGACGGTAATGTCTGCATGAAATCCAAGATCGGAAAGATGAACGCATGGACCCGGTCATTTTTTCCGGACCAGATCCCAATCGGGATCCCGATGATAAAACAGAGCAACGACGAAACCAACACCAGGCTGAGCGTGCTCAGAAAATCGTTCCAGAAACCGAGATTGGCAATCAACAGCAATCCGAGACCTGCGCCGACACTCAGCTTCCAGCCGGCAAGAACCCAGCAGAGGGCCATCAGCAGCAGCAAGAACAGCCACCAGGGAAACAACTGAAGGAATCCGTGCAGTCCTTCGATCATGGCTGTGACCAAAAAGGCAATCCAGTCAAAGAGGGAACCGCATGTCCGCTCCAGCCACCCGACCAAACTGTCAATCCAGTTCCCGAGCGGCAGACGATTCGCGTCCATCGGGTTCACCTCCTTTTGAAGCCAATGCTTCCAGCACCGAACCGCGGACAATCACGCCAAGCAGGCGATGTTCCTCGTCGGTCACCGCCAGCGGCGCCTTGGCGTTGGCCACGACAGGCAGAATCTCTTCAATGGGTTGCTCAGGAGCCACACGGCTGAAATCCTGGGAGATGAGCGGAAGAATGTCCCGTTCCCCTTTTTCGGTCGCATGAAAAGCCGCGTCTGCTGTCAGCAAACCGAGAAGCCGTCTGTTTCGTTCCACAACAAAAATGCTGGAAATGCCCCAGTCACGCATCATTTTCAGGGCAACCCGCGGCCCGTCCTTGGGCGTAATCGTCGGCTCCGGCTTTTTCATCACATCTTCCGCCGTCAGAACCTTGGTGATGTCGACCCCGCGCACAAAGCGGGCCACATAATCATTGGAGGGATTGCTGATAATCTCTTCCGGCGTGCCGATTTGCACGATGCTCCCGTCCAGCATCAGGGCAATCCGGTCCCCCAGTTTCAACGCCTCGTTGAGATCGTGGGTAATGAAAACGATGGTTTTTTGCATCTGGCTTTGCAGGTTCAAGAGTTCATCTTGCATATCTTCCCGAATCAGGGGGTCAAGAGCGGAAAAGGCTTCGTCCATCAAGAGGATGTCCGGGTCATTGCACAATGCCCGCGCAAGACCGACCCGTTGTTGCATGCCGCCGCTGAGTTGCCCCGGCAGCTGTGACTCCCAACCGGACAATCCGACCAGGGAGAGCGTTTGTTTCGCCCGCTCCAGCCGCTCAGAACGGGGCACGCCCTGAACCTCCAGGCCATATGCCACATTGTCCAAAACGGTCCGGTGAGGGAACAGGGCGAACTGCTGAAAGACCATGCTCATCCGCTTCTGACGGATGTGCCGCATCGACTTTTCATCCAATCGGGTGATCTCCTGATCACCAATCCATACTTCCCCTTCCGTCGGCTCGATCAGGCGGTTCAAGCATCGCAGGAGCGTGGACTTGCCGCTTCCAGAAAGCCCCATTACGACAAAAATCTCACCCGGATACACGTCAAAGGTGGCCTGGTTGACACCGACCGTGGCCTCCAGCTCCTTGAAAATCTCTGCTTTGTCCTTTCCTTGCCGCAGCAACTGGAGCGCGCGTTCCGGTTGCGGTCCGAAAATCTTGGTCAATTGCCGGACACGTATGATCGGTGTTGGGTGATCCGAAGGATATCTTTTGTCATCCAAAGCTTCAAAATCCCCCATTTCATTCGTTTGAACTTATCATCATTATCAGTAAAATTTTATAAAATGATATAAAATAAAATTTACTCCATCACTTTACCATTGAACGTCAGACATTGTCAAACCACCTGGCCAGGTGTTCTGCCTGGTGAGACAACGGGATCAAGGATGAGATCGGATGAGGAGCGGAATACTCCATCTTATTCACAGATCCTCAAATCTCCTCCCAATTTGGGCTTATTTTGCCCTTCGTCAAAAAAAATACGCTCCGAACGTCTTGCTTGCTGACGCCCGGAGCATCTTTTCATTCGGGAAACGTTCATTCAAACGTTCATTCCGGCAATACCTTGCCCGGATTCAGAATCTGTCCCGGATCCAGAACCTGTTTTATCGCTTTCATTACGGCGAGGGAGTCCCCGTGTTCCGCTTTCAGATACTTGATTTTCCCCAAGCCGATGCCATGCTCTCCGGTACAGGTCCCCCCTTTTTCCAGCGCAAACCGGACAACCTGCTCATTGACTTCCTCGGCCCGTTTCACATCATCAGGATGATTCGGATCCATGATGAAAGCGGCATGGTAGTTCCCGTCTCCGACGTGACCGAAGATGGCCGCCTCCATTCCGTACGAATCGATCAGTTGCCGGGTGTGCCGAATCGCCTCCGGCAAAAACGAAATCGGGACACATACGTCGGTGGCCATCAGTTTTTTCCCCGGCGCGCTGGCTGCGATCGCCAGTCCCGCCTGATGGCGGGCTTCCCAGAGGAGTGCCCGCGCCTTTGGATCCGTCTCCTGCTCAAAGGAACGGCAGCCATGCTCCATGGCGATTTCACGCGCCACCTCCACTTCGTGCCGGACCGTCTGGGAATGGCCGCTGAATTCGAGAAACAGGGTCGGCGCCTCCGCATACGCCGTCCCTTTATACGCGTTGACGGCGGCCACCGTCCGCGCATCCACCAGCTCCACCTTGCCTATGGCGATCCCTGAGGCGATCATCCCCACCGCGGCCTCCCCAGCCGATTCCACATCGGGAAAGACAGCTCGCGCGGCCACGACCGCTTCCGGGATCCCGTACAGACGAAGCGTGAGTTCCGTAATCACACCCAGCGTGCCTTCCGAGCCGACAAAGAGCCCCGTCAGGTGATACCCGGCGGATGATTTGACAGCCATCCCGCCCGTGGTGATAATCGTCCCGTCGGCAAGCACCACTTCCAACCCCAGCACCTGCTGGCGCATGACGCCGTACCGCACCGCATTGGTTCCGCTGGCGTTTGTGGCCGCCATGCCGCCCAGTGTGGCATCGGCGCCCGGATCAATCGGGAAAAACAGGCCGTGCGGCTTCAATTGCTGATTCAGCTGATTGCGCGTCACGCCGGCCTCAACACGGACGAGAAAATCCTGCGGCCGGATCTCCAGCACCCGGTTCATCATCGTCATATCCAGGCTGATGCCGCCGTATGTCGGGATGGTATGCCCTTCCAGACTGCTTCCGACACCGTAGGGGACAACGGGAATCCGGTGTTTGTTGGCAAATTGAAGGACCTTCTGAACCTCCCGCTTGTCTTTCGGAAAAACCACCACATCCGGCTTGTGCGGCTTGTGGTACGTCAGGTCGCGGCTGTGTTGCTCCAGAATCGTCTCATTGACGGTCACCCGCCGCTCATCCGGAATGAGCCGCCGCAACTCCTGCAACAAATCCATCCCACTCCGCCTCCTTCCAATCCTCCTAATCCCATTCCAGCACGACCGCCAACAGCTCCCGCGGGCCGTGCACACCCTTGACAATCTCAAATTGAATATCGGCGCTGCTGCTGGGACCGCCAATCAGGTTGACGGAAGAAGGCAATGCCCCCATCTCCATCAACTGCCGAAGTTGCCTGGTCAGATCTGAAAGACGGCCCTGAATCTGGCTGCGGTACAAGAAAACCAGATGCGTGTCCGGCAGCAGGCTGACGCTCCGCCCTTTGCCGGGCCCGCTGTAGACCACCACCGTCCCTGTCTCGGCATACGCCCCATCCGCCCACGTGATCCCCACTTGGGCCTGCTCCGCCTGATCCACCCATTTTCGGCCTTCATTTGTCCTGCCATCATTTGTCTCACCCTGTTCCTGCCCGTCATGTTCTTTCCCGCGATGTTCCCGCTGCCAGGAAACCCATTCGATGTCCAGTTCCTCCAGCAGGGAGGCAAGAGCCAGCTTCTCCAGGCGCGGATCGTCCCAGAGCGCCACCTGTTTCACCTGTTTCTCCGCAAGCCAGGAACCAAGGCGGGCACGCAACTCCTCCTGCGAGGACACGCGCCACACCAGTCCTCCCTGCGACTGCAACGTTTTACAGAACAACCTGACCAGATCTTCCTGCGTTTTTCCCTCGTAAAACGATTCCCACGGCTGCGATGAAAAGGCCAACGGAGCCACCTCGCCGCTTCGGCGCCGGCTGCGGCGCAGGCGGGCGGCAATCCGGTCCAGGAAAGCGTCACGGCCGTCATCATTCACCTTCGCCATGCCCCTCCCTCCTCTCCCGCTCCTGCCACCACTGCAGGAAGGTCTGAGCAGCCGGTTGCGGCAGGTCCCGGTATCGGGTCCAAAGCCCGAGAGGCCCCGCAGCCGAAGTGACATACCCGTCTTCTGCCGTTCCTTTGGCCATCCACCCGATCATCCGCTGGCCCATCCGGTACATCGGGGCATGCGCCGTCCCCCATCCAAACAGCCGGGCCACCATCTTCTCCGCCCAGGGGGGTCTGAGCTCCCGAGCGGCATCTGCCCTCAGCTCCACCAGGTACTCATGCAAGGGAATGTTCACCGGACAGGCTTCGGTGCAGGCACCGCACAAACTGGAAGCAAAAGGCAGCTCTTTCCAGCTCTCCAGGCCATCCATCAGCGGACTGACGACCGAGCCGATCGGTCCATTGTAGACGCTGCCATAGGCATGCCCGCCGATGTGCCGGTAAACCGGGCAAACCAACGAGCAAGTCCCGCAACGGATACAATTCAACGCCTCCTGATACCGGGTGCCGAGCATCCGGGAACGGCCGTTGTCCACAATGACCACATGCAACTCCTCCGGACCATCCGCCTCTCCCGGCTTTCGCGGACCCGTGACGGCGCTGATATAACTGCTCGTCTTCTGCCCCGTCACGCTGCGCGGAAGCAAGGTCAGGAGAATGTCCAGGTCCTCCCAGGTCGGGACGACGCGTTCCATCCCCATCACCACGACGTGAATCGGGGGCAGGGTGGTGACGAGACGGATATTGCCCTCATTGCTGAAAAGCACCACGGAACCCGACTCGGCAATGGCAAAGTTGCAACCGGTGATCCCCATTTCCGCCTTGAAAAATGCCTCCCGCAGATATTCCCGGGCAAAGCGGGTCAACGCTCCTGACTCCGCCGGCAGCGTCTGGCCTGCCAGACGCGAAAACAGTTCTGCTATTTGGGCCTTGTCCTTGTGAATCGCCGGGCCGACGATGTGAAAAGGCCGTTCTCCCGCCAACTGGATGATAAACTCGCCTAGATCGGTCTCGTATACGTCAATCCCGTCCTCCGCCAGGGCGTCATTCAAGTGGATTTCCTCGGTCACCATGGACTTCCCCTTGACGACCGTTTTCACCTGATGCCGCCTGGCCACCTGAGAGATGTACCGGCAGGCCTCCTCACCATCTTGGGCAAAAAACACCTTCCCGCCTCTGGCCGTCACTTGGTCGGCAAACTGTTCCAGATAGGCGTCCAGGTTCTCCATCGTATGGTTCCGGATCGCTGCTGCACGCTTCCGCCATTCCTCAACATTTCCCAGGTCTTCGAACGCGTGGGCGCGAATCGCTTTGAAGTGATCTTGCACCCGCCCGACCGTCTGGCGGGTGAAGCGGTTCTCTAGGCCCCGCCGGACCCGCTGGGCAAAGCTCTGGCTACTGACCGTCTCCGGCAATGGAATTCCCTCCTTCCGCGAGGACTTGTGCCACATGCTTGACCGGGATCGGCTTGCCCTCACGCCGGGCGTATCCGCTTAAGTGCATCAGGCACCCAAGATCGGACGCAATCAGAAGCTCGGCCCCCGTCTCCCGCACATGCTGCAATTTCTCAGCCCCCATCGCCATGGATATGTCCGGCATCTTCACGGCAAACGTGCCACCAAAACCGCAACAATCCTCCGCATTGGCAAGCGGGATGAGTTCCAGGCCTTCCACGCGCCTCAACACCTCCAAAGGTTCCTCCCGCAACCCCAGTCCCCTGCTCATGTGGCAGGAATGGTGGTAGGTTGCTTTGGCCGGATAGGTGGCGCAGATCCGTTCCACACCCAATATGTGAACAAGAAATTCAGAAAACTCGTATACCCTCTCCGAAACGGCAACGGCACGGGCCAACCAGTCCGGGTCATCCGCCAGCACTTTGGGATACGTCTCGCGGATCATCGCCGCACAGGAACCGGACGGCAGCACAATATACGCTTCTGTCTCCCGGAGCAACGGCTCAAACGTTTCAATGAAATGTTTCGCCGCCATCCTGGCTTCCTGCTGATAACCGCTGTTGTACGCAGGCTGGCCGCAACAGGTTTGCTTCAACGGCACCTCCAACTCAATGCCCTGGGACTCCAATACCTGCACCACACTCTTTCCCACCTCGGGGTAAAAAAGATCGGCCAAGCAGGTGACAAATAATGCCACTTTCATATTTCCGTCTCTCCCCTCCCACGAATCACCCTTCTGCAAGAACCTCGCTTGCGAAACAGCCTGCCACCCTCACGCACCTTCGCAGGGCCGTGAGGATGACAGGCTACCGGAAAAGCGCCGTCACGCAAGATTCAAACCATTTCCATAAACAGCAGACTAGGCTGTTCCAGGTATCTGGTCACATGGTTGGTAAAACGGGCCGAAGTGGCTCCGTCAATCACGCGATGATCAAAGCTGAGGCTCAACCCCATCATCTGCCGGATGACAATTTGGTCCTCCCGGACCACCGGCTTGGGCTGAATGCGGTTGACACCGAGAATGGCCACTTCCGGATAATTGATGACCGGCGTGGCAAAGGTGCCCCCGAGCGCCCCGATGTTGGAAATGGTAAACGTCCCCCCTTGGACATCTACCAGGCGGAGTTTGCCCTCCCGTGCGCGCTGCGTCAGATTCTCGATGGTTTCAGCCAGCTGGATCAAGCTCAGCCTGTCCGCGTGGTGGATGACCGGCACAACCAGCCCTTCCGGCGTGTCTACCGCAATGCCGATATGATATTCCCGCTTGATGAGAATCTCCTCTTTCTCCTCATCCAGCGAGGCATTCATGATGGGGTAAGCTTTCAGCCCCGAGATTACCGCTTTGATGATAAAGGGCAAGTAGGTAAGCTTCACCCCTTTTTCCGCCGCCTTTTCCGCCATTTGCCGGCGCAGCGCCACCAATTCGGTCACATCCACCTCATCCATCCCCGTACAGTGGGCCGCAGTCCGCATGGACAACGCCATCCGCCGCGCCATCGCCCGGCGGATGCCGCGCAAGGGCTGCCGTTCCACCTCCACCTCAACCATGTTTTGCGTCCCGATGGCTGAATGCTGGTCACGAACAGGCGCGAAGGACTCCTGTTGCGCATATCGCTCCTGTTGCACATGTCCCTCATGTTTCTCCTGTTGCCATTCAATGACACGCGCACTCCTGGCCTCGGTAAATCGTTGCAGGTCGGCTTTCAAAATCCGGCCCCCGGGGCCACTGCCGGTAACCTGACGGAGATCGATGCCCATCTCCCTTGCCATTTTTCGCACCACGGGAGCAGCCAGAACACGCCGCTTCTCCGCTCCAGTCCCATCACCATCTCCTGCCGGCCGAGCCGCCTGGCTGTCTGCCGCATGCCCAGGACTGGCAACAGCGCTTGCATCAGCCGGCGCCGTTTGAACGGCGCGAGCATCTTGGCCATCTGTTTCGATCGTGATCAGGACGGCACCGACCTGGACGATGTCTCCCTCTTTGGCCATCCGTTGTCTGACGCGCCCCGCCACCGGACTGGGGATCTCCACCGTGGCCTTGTCGGTTTGCACCTCAACCAACGGTTGATCTTCCTGAACCCAATCCCCCTCCTGAACCAACCACTTGACCACTTCCCCTTCGGCAATCCCCTCGCCGAGATCGGGAAGACGAAATTCCACGAGCATACATCAACCTCCCATTTTCCAGCGAAATCCTCCGTCCATTGCTACTTGTCAGGACCCGACGTTCCTTCCAGCCACCTGCCCGGATCGTCTAATCGGCAAGCACCTGCTCAATCGCCCGAAGCAGGCGGGGTTCATTGGGCAGCCAGTCATCCTCCACCTGCGGCACGGGATAGGGTGTATCGTACCCCGTCAGGCGAACCATCGGGGCCTCCAGCGAATAGAAAGCCTCTTCATTGATCCGGGTGATGATTTCACTGGCAAAACCGCTCGTTCGCACCGCCTCATGGACCACGATCAAGCGTCCCGTTTTCTCCACGGACCGAACCAGCGTTTCCATATCCAACGGGACCAGGGAACGCAGGTCGATCACCTCGATGGACAGCCCTTTTTCCGCCGCCAGCTGTCCGGCCACCTTCTCCACCATCAGCACCGGGGCACCCCAACTGATGATCGTCACGTCCTTCCCCTCGCGCACCACCCTGGCCTTCCCGAGCGGCACCCGAAAAGGCTCTTCCGGCACTTCCTGGCGAAATGCACGGTACAGTTTCATCGGTTCGAACACCATCACCGGATCGGGATCATCAATGGCGGCAAGAAGCAGCCCCTTGGCGTCGTAAGGCGTGCTGGGAATCACCACTTTGAGGCCCGGCGTGTGCGTACAGAGCACCTCCAAACTGTCCGAATGAAGCTCCGGCGTGCGGACGCCACCGCCAAAGGGCGCGCGGACCACCATGGGGACCGTATACTGCCCCGCCGTACGGAAGCGAAAACGGGCCGCCTGCGAGGCCAGCTGATCCATCGCCGGATAGATGAACCCCATGAACTGAAGTTCCGCCACCGGTCTCATCCCGTTTAAGGCCAATCCGATAGACGTGCCGATAATGGCCGATTCCGCCAGCGGCGTATCCACCACACGCGCTTCCCCGAAGCGTTCCTGAAGCCCTTCTGTCGCCCGAAAGACACCGCCGTTTTTCCCTACATCTTCGCCGAGAATGATCACCCGCTCGTCCGCCTCCAGGGCCTGCGCCAACGCCTGGTTGATCGCCTGGACCATTGTCAGACTGGCCATGTTACCCCTCCCTCTCCTTGGCCGAGACGTTCAATCTCCTGCCGTTGCCGTTTTAAATCCGGTGTCAGCTCGCCATACACCACTTCCAGGACCTCGGACAAGCGGCTCCGGGAAACCCGCTCCGCCTCTTCCACCTCGCGGTTGATCTTCTCCCGGCACGCTTCCTTGAGCTGCTCTTCCTGATCCTCGTCCCAGATCCCCTTGGACAGCAAGTACGTTTTCAGGCGTTGAATCGGATCGCGCCGGCGCCATTCATCCAGTTCTTCCTGCATGCGGTAACGGGTCGGGTCATCCGAGGTGGTATGCGGTCCATAGCGGTACGTCACCGCCTCGATCAACGTCGGTCCACCGCCTTGCCGCGCTCGATCCAGCGCCTCTTTTGTCACTTCATAAACCGCCATCACGTCATTGCCGTCCACGCGCACGCCGGGCATCCCATAGGCAGCCGCTTTTTCCGCGATGGTGGCCGTCGCCATCTGCTTGGCCAGCGGTGTGCTGATGGCCCAGTGGTTGTTCTGGCAAAAAAAGACAACCGGCGCGCCCAAAACGGCTGCGAAGTTCATTCCTTCGTGAAAATCTCCCTTGGAGGTGGTGCCGTCTCCAAAATAGACAATCGTCGCCGCTTGTTCTCCACGGATCTTGGAAGCCCAGGCGGCGCCGACAGCCTGCGGAATTTGCGTGGCCAGCATAATCTGAGCAGGCATCAAGTGCACGCCTTCAGGCGATCTGGCGCCATGCAAGTGGCCCATCGTGTACAGAAAAGTGCTGCTCATGCTTTTGCCGAGGATAAAGGTCACCGCCAATTCCCGATAGGTGGGAAACACCCAGTCCTCCTTTTCCAGGGCAAAGGCACTGCCCACCTGCGCCGCCTCCTGTCCGCTAAAAGGCCCGTATGTACCAATCCTTCCCTGACGCTGCAGGCTCAGCGCGCGCTGATCAAACATCCGGGACAAAACCATCCACCGGTACATCTCAACCAACCGTTCCTCACTCAACCGTGTGGTGGCACCTTCTTTGAGGGTACCATCCGGTGTCAATATCTGCACCCATTCAGCCATCATACTACCCTCCCTGGAGTGTGCTTGCCGGAACGCATCCGGCAAAATATTGAATTTTCCGCCACCGAAAGCCAAAAATGACTGGCCACATCTGATTTTGTATGGATCTGTATGAATCGTATGATTCGTGTGCCTGTGACCTGTGTGAAACCCTTTTCAGAAGACACTGTTCGTTAGCTCATTATAGGTTTTTCCGGAAGAGGGCGTCAATCCACCCGCTTTTGCCCAATCAAAACAAATCATCCAGAATGTCAAAGATGGTTTTCTTCTTTTTATGCTTATGATGACTGTGCTTGGAATAGTGGCCAGGGTAATGGGCAGGAGCGTGGTGGTAATCGCCCTCTTTACGGTAGCCTTCATACCACTCGTTAAAGGGTTGCCGGATTTCCCGCGCGCTTTGTAGGATTTTCTCCAATTCGCCCCGATCCAGCCAAACGCCTTTGCAACTGGGGCAAATATCGATCAGGACATCATGTTTTTCAACTTCTCGCATTTTCACATTGTCGCAAACGGGACAATACATATCGCATGCTCCTCTTTGAATAATGGACAGGTGCTTCATATTATACCATGTATGGCTGGATGACGCATCCGACAAGCCGCACAAGATACGGTTCCCAGCAAGTCGCATTCAATGCCGATCCAAGCCAGCCAGCTCAGTCACCGTCAAATGTACCAGCAACTTTGCCGCATCCAGCATGGCCCGCTCGTCAATATTAAAACGCGGGTGGTGGTGCGGATAGACCGCATCCAGCGCCTCGTTGCGGGCTCCGGTAAAGAAAAAGGCCCCTGGCACCTGCTCAAGGTAATAGGCAAAGTCCTCCCCTACCATCAGCGGTTCCATCACGAAAAAGGCACCCTCGCCCATTACCCGGCATACCGCCTCAGCCACCTGCTGCGCCTCACGCTCGTGGTTGCTGACCACCGGATACCCGCGATGGTACCGGAAACTGACGCCGGCGCCAGCCGCTTGGCACAGGCCGTGAACCAGGGCTGACATGTCCCGTTCCATCTGCTCCCGCACGCCGGCATCGAGGGTCCGTACCGTTCCTTTGATTCTCGCTTCCCCGGCAATCACGTTAAACGCCTCTCCGGCGTGAAAGCTGCCCACCGTGACCACCGCAGGTTTTAACGGATCGACACGGCGGCTCACCAGCGACTGCAGCTGCTGGACGATCTGCGCTCCAAGAACGATGGCATCGACGGTCTGATGCGGCATCCCGCCATGTCCGCCCTTGCCGTGAATCAGGATTTCAAAATCGTCGGTCGCTGCCATGATGGGGCCTGGGCGGCAACCAATCCGGCCGCGGGGAAACCCTGACCAGAGGTGGGTGCCGTAGATGACGTCCACCCCATCCAGACAGCCGTCCTCGATCATCGGTTTGGCGCCCCCCGGAGCCACTTCCTCCGCAAACTGGTGAATCAGGACAACATCCCCCGCCAAGTGCTCCCGAAACTGGCTCAACACCCTGGCCACGCCCAGCAGTACGGCCGTGTGCGCATCATGGCCACAGGCGTGCATCACCCCAGGAACCACCGATTGGTACTCCACTCCAGTCTCTTCCTGAATCGGCAGCGCGTCAAAATCGGCCCGCAAGGCGACCGTCTTCCCCGGCCTGCCGCCGTGAATCCGGCCGACCACTCCACGGCCGCCCACCTGCTCCCGCACCGTAACGCCGAACGAACGCAAATGTTCAGCAATGACCCGCGGCGTCCGCTCTTCCTGGAAAGACAGCTCCGGATGACGATGAAAATCCCGCCGCCACGCCACCATCTCCCCATACAGTTCCTCCAGCATCTGCATCATCCGGCCCAACACCATGCCGCACCCCTTTCATTTGCATCTAGGCCATCCATACAAGGCATCCTTTGTGTTGAACCTATTTTAGCATGAAACGAATTTTAGCATGAAACGAACAAATGCTCACGATTCCCTTTTCCGAAGCAGGAGCGTATACGCCATTCGCCATGCGACGATCATCACCAGCGTCCCCACCATCGTGATGAGAATAAACGACCAGTGAAACCAGCGCTGGAGGATGAGCGCGCGGATCAACAGTCCGAGCGGCACGCCGATGAGCCAAGCCAGCACCGCCTTATGGAGCGTGCCCCGGATCGTGGTCAGGTTTTCCGGTTTCAATGCGCCGACCAGGACAGCAGCCACCAGCCAGCCGATCACAAAGGGAGCCGTGGTTTCGCTCACTGCCCATAACTCAAGGGATTGCTGGTGTGCCATCCTCCCCAGCATGGAAAAGAGAAACAGGATGATAATGTCCCCGATAATCAGAATCGTCGTCACGTTCCTCACCTCATTGCCTGGACTCTTTACGATTTCACCCAATACCCGGCTCGTACCTGTGACGTAAAGTCGTTCAGCCGTAACTTCGTTCCATGGAATCACGATGACCAACTGGTGGTGATCATAGCACAAATCAACCGATGAGGCATGCCTCCTGACGCGTTGTTCATGAAATAGTAACCTTTAAACATGCAGAAATACCCTCTTCACGTTGTCCGCCACCTGCAGCCACGCCGTCTCCCATGACACTTGTTTCAGCGCCGCCACGCATTCTGCCACCTGCCGGATCATCGCCGGCTCCGTGCGTCTCCCGGCAAACCTGCCCTCATGCGGCCACGGGCCGTCGGTTTCCAGCAGCAGTTGTTGCAACGGCACCCATTCAAGGAGTTCCTGATCCCGCTGGCGAAAACACACCTCGGGCGTCACCGAAACATAATAACCGGCCTGGACAATGGCCTCCGCCACGGGCCGGGGCGCCTTCAGCCAGTGAAACACCGCTTTCTCCACTTTCCATTGCTGCAGCAGGGCCAACGCGTCTGCGGCGCGGTCGTGCACAGCATGCAACACGAGAGGCAAATCCAGCTCGCGGGCCAACCGGCAAAACCGCCCAAGGCGCTCCAAGGCGGCCGGCGAAACGCAGTCCCGCTCCGTTTCAGGAACCGAATACCAGGGCAACCCCACCTCACCGATGGCCACAATCTGCCCCCGGTGTTCCCGGATCATCCGAATCACCGCCTCTTCCGCCGCTATCCCGTGTTCCTTTTCCGGATGCAGCCCGAGCGCCACGTGGACAAAATCCCCTTGCTCCTGCCGAATCTCCAGCAGCCGCCGGCAAGAGGACAGATCAACGGCCGCCGCAATCACGCCTTTCAGCCCCGCATCCCTCGCGCGCCGGATCATCTCCCGCTGTTCCCGTCTCGTGTATTGATCCCAGTGGATATGCGCGTCGTACAAACGGCTCACCTCTGTCTGAAAGTTGTAAGGATGGGCAATACTAACATCCTGAGGTGACATGCATGCAAAAAATAACCATGCAAAAAGCGGCCAGCCTGTCCACGAAGGCGCTTCTGCGGCGCCTGCAACAGTTTGAAGGTCAGTTGTCCAGCCTTTATCAAAAACGGAACCAGATGCAATACCTGATTGATGAACTGGTGGAACAGCGGATTTACGTACTGCGGGAACTGGAAAAACGAGGCGTGCGAAACGGCAAGGTTCGTGTCATTGAAAACCGGGAACCCAAAAATAACCAGCCGATTTCCCAATAGTACAATCTGGCTTTCCCTCCCGTCTGAGCCAACGGGTGACAAAAGAGAGCATCTCCATTGCCGGCAAGGATTGACCATTGGTCTGAATCGCAGGCATCCGTTACAATAGGGAACAGACACGAATCCACGACAGCACGAAAGGAAGGCTTTATCCATGATTTTGCCGCCGGCATTGGCTCTCAGTCACCAATTGATCAGACAGGTCGTACAACCTGGGGATATCGTCATTGATGCGACGGTGGGAAACGGCCATGACACCTGCTTCCTGGCAGAGTGCGTCGGCCCTGCGGGGAAAGTGTACGGATTTGATATCCAATCCCTGGCCTTAACCCGTGCCGCGGAACGGCTCGTGCAAAGAAATCTCTTAGAACGCGTTCACCTGATCCACGCCGGGCACGAGGAAATGCGGCATTTCATCCCCAAAGAACTCCATGGCGCCATCCGGGCTGTCATGTTCAATCTGGGCTACCTGCCCGGTTCGGACAAGTCCGTCACCACCCAGGCGGACACCACCATTGCCGCCCTTGAAGCGGCTCTCCACATGCTGACCCTGGGCGGGCTCATCAGTGTTGTCATCTATTCCGGTCATCCGACAGGAAAAATAGAACAAACCGCTTTATATCAATGGGCATCCCGGCTGGATCAACAGGCAGTCCATGTGGCCGCCTACCAGTTCCTCAATCAAAAAGGCGATCCTCCTTCACTGATGGCCATGGAAAAAAAAAGGGACTTTCCTCGTTGAAAAGCCAACCCAGCAATATCATCGGCAACTCGCATATATCATACATAATTATAATTTAGTTATGAAATGTTTAGGATGATCGGATAGCACGAGGGACTGAAGTCCTTCTCAAATCATTGAGGGGATACACGGACCCCCGCGCTATGGTATCATGACGGTAAACACCATTAAATCAAGGTTGAGGAGGAGCGCCTTGGATGCCCAAACCTTTCGCCAAATTGCCGGTTGTTTTGCCACCGGCGTGGCCATCGCGACCACGCGCGCCAAAGATGGCACCCCTCATGGATTAACCGTCAACTCATTCACTTCCTTATCCCTCGATCCGCTGCTGGTCCTGGTCAATATCGACAAACAGGCCGGTGTCTACGATGCTTTTATGCAATCTGACACCTATGCGATCAATATCTTGCAGCAGGGGCAAAAGGCATTGTCACGACAGTTTGCCACGTCCGGAATCGACCGCTTTGCCGGGGTGAACTACCGCAGCGGCCAACTGGGCGCGCCCATTCTGGACGGATGTCTGGCCTTCTTCGACTGCAAGATCGTCAACCGGCTGGACGGCGGCGATCATACCATCTTCATCGGGGAGGTGCTGGACGGGGCAGCTGCCGACGATGGACTGCCCCTGCTGTATTACCGGGGACAGTACCGCCAGTTGGCTCCTTAATTCCTTCATTATTGGAGCCAAGCCCGGCATTACCATCAGCCGAATGATTCCGTTTCAGCTTTTCCTTCTTGCACTTGTATTTTAAATACGAAAGTCGCATTTCCTTCTTGCCAAGAAGCATAAATCACACCAATGTAGACACCGTCATCTTCAGGCAAAGTGAATGTGCCGTCGGAAAGGTTTTTAAACGTTACGCCGTTATTTTCCCATAAGCCTGCCTTGATTTCCAATGGCTTGTCTCTGAAGTCAACATGTAACGTTGCATGCGGATGAACCGTTACCGGCTCCAAATCTTTCACCAATTCCGGCGGATCGACAGAATCAACGGTGATCCCACGTCCGCTTTCGGACCAAGAATATGTCCCCATTCTGACGGGGACATTTTTTTCTTGAATGGTTAAAGCAGGCATGGGAGGCAATAAAAGGGGCGCATTGGGATGGTGGACCGATCCGGCCGATTGGCATCCGCCGAATAGAAGCAAGGCCAGGAACAAAGCGTAGATTTTATTCAAAACAACTCTCCTTTCCTTCGTTGCGATATTTCTATCGCCGTGTTAAATTCATTCCTCTCTATTATATAAATTTTTTCAAAACGAATGGACCAAACCCTTGAAACTGCTTCAAATCAGCCGTAACGCAAACACATCTACCGGAACAAAAAAAGGACATCATGCAAAAGGTTCATAAAAATAGACGGATGATCATTTTTCTTTCAATTGTGTATACTTGTGATTTTAGCTCAACACGAATCTCACCTCGATGGATTGCAGATTATCATTTCGACAAAAAAAGCCTGTAGACCTGCTCCATCCTGGAGCTTTATCTACAGGCTGAAGCTACGCCAAAGGCGCAGCTCACATCCTTATTACTATGTCAACGAAAATGTTATGTCAACGAAATTGCATCTTTCCCTACGCTGCTGGCATCCATCGCCGCCAGCAGCTGTTCATGCCGCTCTCGCCAAACCGCCAGCTGCCCTTGATCTTTTAAGGCTTCAATCAAGCCGTTGAAATAGGCATCCACATCCTGAAGAGCGGATTGTTTCACTTGGTCCACCAACTGCCTCATCCATTCTCCGTAATACCGGCCCAACTGTTCCCTCATCTGCTCCAGGTATTTCTGTACCGGACGCTCCAATTGCTTCATCACGGCCTCCCGCATCCGCGCCGAACCCCCTTTTTCATAAAAGGATTTGGCGTTTTTGTAAATGGAGAGGACCGGTTTCCAGTCCTCTTCAAGCATCAAAGACAAACTGCCCGGAACCTCCGGAATCTCCAAGGAAGCGCCGGGGAGCAGCGCGATCCGGCAATGGGGATCCTGCAAGGCGATCCACTCCTGGATATTTTCCTGCACCTTCTGCACCTGTTTCCAGACAAACCGCTCCATCCGAAGCGCCGTGGCGCGGATCTCCTGTTCCAGATCCATGGCCGTCTGCCGCAGCATGCTCTCCAGTGCCTGCGCCAGGTGCTCACGAACCGGGCGGCTGCCTTCGCCAATGGCTGAAAACGCGTCCTGAAAAAAGTCCGGCATCCGCAAAAACAACCGCTGCCGCACGTAATACAGCAACTCTTGCAATTCGTTCTCTGCCGCCACAAAAACAGCCTGCGCATCCAATCCTTCAATCGCACTTAACAGTTCTTGCCACACGTGTTGCACTTCGGCGGCCCGTGAGGCACGTGCCTGGTTGTCGCTTTGCGCCCACTGAATCATTTGCTCCAACTGTTCCAGACCGCGAAGCAGTTCTGCCCGCGCGTTCTGCAGCGCCAGGTCGGCCAGTTGGTGGAAAATGAAATGATAAAACGCCTGTTCAAATTGCTGAATCCCGGAACAGCGCCATGCCTCGTCCGAGACTGGGGATGAAACGGCCCCTGCGGAGATATCTCGCGTCAAGATATCCTGTAATGGACGGACCCGCTCCATCAGCTGCCGGTAACGCAACTGGAGACTTTCCGGCCATTCCACGAGGCCCGAACCGGATGCCGCGGCCGCCCGTTGCAAGTGGGCACGGCGGACAGCCAACAGCGCCAACTGACTGGATACGGGAAAGAGGTTCGGCCTGGAGATCCCCAACGCTCCCAGTTCATGCCGCAAGTGTTCCATGACCTGCAGCAGTTCCTCGCTGGATGAGGCAAGATCGGCCGCATTGAGGAGGAAAAACATCTTGTCCAGTTCAAACGCCGACTTGACCCTGCCCATTTGCAGGAGGAACTCCCGGTCCGCTTTGGAAAACGCATGGTTGTAGTATGTCAGATAAAGCACGGCATCGGCATCCTTAAGGAACTGGAAAGCCACACCGGTGTGACGGGCATGCACCGAATCGGCACCCGGCGTATCCACCAGGGCGATTCCCTGCACCGTCAATGGACAATCATAGTACAGCGTGACACGCTCAACAAAACAGGCTTTCGTTTCGTCAGCGACCATGTTTTGAAATTCGCTGACATCCACCTCCAAGCTCTGCCCGAGCAGCGGAGCCATCTCCGCCCATCCCCGAATGGCCGCGCGAATAAAAGAGAGATACAGTTCGCCATCTGGCGGCGCTTGCTTCTGCTCCAGGGCGGCCAGCCCTTCTCTCAGGACGGCTTCCTGTTCTTCCGCCGTCTTCCCGGCCAGTGCCTCTTCCTCCAGATGAAAGCCGCATGCCCGGAACGCCCCCGTCACATCCCGGACCATGTCGGCCGGCGTTTTCATCTGAATCCCGGCGGTACCATGAGGATGTCCCTCTTCGGAAGCCTGGATGAGGTTAATGGCTGCTGTCGTGGGGTTCGGTGAAACCGGAAGCAGCGGCTCACCCAGCAGGGCATTGGCAAAGGAAGATTTGCCCGCACTGAACGCACCAAACAGGGCAACCGTAAACCGCCTGGCAGCAAGTCGCTCCGCGCGTTCCCGGAGTGTCGCCGACCAAGCGGCAAAAGGGGGAAGATCGCCGAGCAGCTCAGCCCCTTTGCGAAGCAACTTGGCCATCTCCTGCAACCGCCTGCTTTCAGGCGCAACCGCAGCCACACCGGCAACCGGCACATCGCGCTGAACAGCCCCGGTTGGCAGCGTCCCCAGACCAGGGAGCCTGGCGATGGATGGGCCGGACTTCGAAACGGCCGGACCCTGGATGGCGGAACCCTTCCGAATGGCAGCATCCTCCCTATTCAGAGCCGGATTGGCACGGGATGCCAAAAGTTCGGCCACAACCTCCTCCAGCAAGCGTTGCATGGCACCCCGCACATGCTGCCAATCTGCATCTCCCGGCAGTCTGTCCCGCAACGTTTTTTCGTGCATGGACAACGCTTCATCAAGGGCACGGATCGCCTCCCTTGCTTCAGCCAACTCAGCCGTGCGGGCCAGTTCCTGCGCCACGTCTTCGCGCTGGGGCGTCAGGGCCCGCTCAATCTCTTGGCGGGCTTCTTCGATCATCGGAAGCGCCGCCTGCCGCCAGAGCCGCTTCAGTGACTGCGCCACATCTTCCATATATTGCAAGACATAGGTCTCCCCCGCCACGGCCCCCGCTTTCACTTGCTCCTGCAATAGTTCCGGCGTCCATTCCACCTGCAAGCCGTAAACCTTTTGCTCCCATTCCCCGGACTTTAACCCGTATTCCCCGGGCAATTCAATCAGCAGCCGCTTGAGGTGCCATTCCAGTTGCGCCTCCACCTGATGGCGCAACGCTTCGGCAAAGGCGTCCAGCGCCTCCTGTTCAGCCCTGATGGCCCGCTTTTGCCGCCACCGCCCTGCCTGCAGCCGCTTAAACCGGGCTTCCAGATAGGTCTTTCCCAATTGGCGGATCTCATAGGGCGCAAGCGGCGCATGCGTCAGCAATTGTTGCAACTCCCGTTCCGCCGCTTCCTGAAAAGCGGCCGGCATCTGCAAAAGCTGTTGCCGCCTGCCCTCCAGTTCCTCCCGGCGGGCCAGCTTTTCGTCCGCCTGCTCTTCCTGCTCCAGAACGGCATGCCACCGCTGGCGCTCTTCTTCTTGCTGGCGCCGCATCCGCTCAAGGTGCTTGGCGAGAAGATGGCGGGCCGCCGCCAACATACTCCCTGGACGGATCTCGCCCCATAAGCCGGCCAGCCTTTCCAGCAACACGCAAAAAGAATCCCAGGTATTTTCCGGATGGTCAATCTCCTTCATCGAGGTGTAAAAGACGGCAGTGGGTTGAATGCCCCAATTGTCCAGCACCTTGTCGACGCCCTGCCGAAAGGCGGCAAAGGACAATTCCCACTCCAGGTGCTTGTCGATTTGGTTCACGACGACCACAATCGGCTTGTCCTGGGCTTGCAACTGGCGCAGAAAATGCAAATTTACCTCAGACTGCACGTGGTTGTAGTCCATCACGTACACCACCACATCCGCCAGATGCAGGGCGGATTCGGTGGCCAGCTGATGGGCAGCATCGTTGGAGTCCACTCCTGGCGTATCCATGAAGACCAGGCCTTCTGACAAACATGGCGCCGGCACGGAAATGTAGACGTTTTGCGCCAGCTCGCTGTCCTTGAGCACCTCCTGTCCCAACGCCACTTCCTCACGGCCGCGATAAACCTGCTGCCCGCCGGAACGCAGATGCACGTTCATTTGCCAGTCACCATAGGACAAGTAGACCACATTGGCGCTGGTCGGAATGGGACTGGACGGCAGTACCTGGCAGCCCAGCAACCGGTTGACCAGCGTCGACTTGCCGGCGGAAAAGTGGCCACAAAAAGCGATGCGGAGTCCCGGGTTTGCGGCCTTTTCCGCCAGCTCCCGCAACTTCGCGGCCGTCTCGGCGTCGCCCGCCCTTTCCACCTCGCCAGCCAGCTCCTGCAGGCTGCGGCGCCATCCCTCCCACGATGCCAACTCTCCCGTTTCCCGTTCTCTTGCTGTCTCTGTTTTCTGCATGCAAACTAACCTACCTTCAAGATGATTTTCCCGATGTTCCGGTTCTCCTCCATATACCGGTGCGCCGCGGCCACCTCTTCCCACGGAAAGACGCTGTCAATGACCGGCGCCAATCTCCCCTGTTCAAACAGCGGCAAAGCAAAGGAAGCAAACGCTTGCGTCAAGCGGATCTTGTAATCCTCGCTGCGCGAGCGCAACGTGGTTCCGACCAGGGTAATCCGCTTCGCCATCAGGCGGCGCAGATCCAGTACCGGCACCTCGTGGCCACCCAGCGTGCTGATGATGATCCACCGGCCCTCCGTCGCAATCGCGGCCAGATTATCCTTCCAGTAGGAGGCCCCGACAAAATCCAGGATGATATCCGCACCGCGTCCTCCCGTCGCTGCCAGTACCTTTTCCGCAAACGGGCCTTCCTTGTAATTGATGGTCACATCCGCACCCATCTTCTGGCAGGCAACCAGCTTTTCCGCAGAACCGGCCGTCACGATGGAGCGTCCTCCTGCCTCCCGCACCAGCTGAATGGCTGCCGTTCCCACGCCGCTGGCACCGGCATGGATGAGGACCTGTTGTCCCTTATCCAGCCCCCCCAGCCAGAACAGGCACTGATAAGCGGTCAAAAACACTTCCGCGATGGCCGCTGCTTCCTCAAACGTCATCCCCGGCAAAACGGGCATCGCCAGTTCCTCATGCATCACGGCGTACTCGGCATAACCGCCTCCCGGCAAGAGCCCGAACACCTTGTCACCCGGTTTCCAGCGGGTGCAGGCGCTTCCCACCGCTTCCACGATGCCTGCCACTTCCAGGCCCATGATCGGCGACGCTCCCGGCGGCGGCGGATATTTTCCCTGCCGCTGGGAGATGTCCGCGCGGTTCACCGCCGTCGCTTTCACCCGGATCAGGATCTCCCGTTCCCGCGGTTTTGGACGCGGAAATTCTCCGATCATCAACTGTTCCGGACCGCCCGGTTCTTTGACTAAGACAGCTTTCATTGCTCCTCACCCCTGATTGGATTCCACGTTGATTGATTCCGCATGTCATTCAGTGGCCGTCTGCGGTGGACGCACGTAGTGCGGAATGTCCTTCAGTTTCCCGCGCCGCGCCGGCGGCAGGCTGGAGAGAATCCGCTTTCCATATCCCTTCCTGACCAGCCGGCTGTCCATCAACACCACCGCGCCCCGATCACAGGCGCGTCGTATCAGACGGCCAAATCCCTGTTTGGTCTTGATAATCGCCATCGGGATCATGTATTGGTCAAAAGAATCCCCCCCGGACCGCTCGATCCAGTCAAGGCGCGCCCGGGTGACCGGATGCTTCGGATTGGCGAAAGGAATTTTGGTGATGACCACACACTGCAGTTCATCCCCCGGCAGGTCAATTCCTTCCCAGAAACTTTCCGCTCCAAACAGCACCCCGTGAGGATCCTTGCGAAACTGCTCCAACAGGCGTTCCCGGTCCCCGCCCGCTTCCTGCACCAGCAAGGTGCGCTGACGGGCTTCACACCACGCTTTTAGTTGTTCCGCGACGAGGCTCATTTGGCGGTAGCTGGTAAAGAGGACCAGTGTACGTCCGGGACTCAATGTCAAGATCCGTTGCAATCCTTCCACCAAAAACCGTTCATACTGTCCATCCGGCTGGTTGGGAAAAGGAGCCTTTTCACTGACCACAAGCAAGGCATTCCTGGCATAGTCAAAAGGCGAAGGCGCGACAAACGAATCGTATTCATCCAAACCGAGCCGGCCGGCAATAAAAGCAAAATGGCCTTCCGTAGAAAGGGTGGCGGAAAGCATCGACACGGGAACCCGGGAAAACAGCGCATCAGGCAGGACCGTCCGGGCATTGATGGGCTGTGCCACCAGCGTAATCTGCTGCCCGAACGCATCTGAAATCTGTTCCCCTGCCTCAAGCCTCCATTCCACCCAATGCGCCCAGTCTGCTCCCCCCTCCACTTGGGTGATGAACCGGATGTCTTCTCCCAGCGAACGGACGCGCTGGATGAGCCGTTCCATTCCCCGGCGCTGGGTCTCCTCTTGCACCTTTGTCTCCAGGAGCTGGCGGAAAAAACGCTCCAGATCAGCCAACGATTCCTCCAGGCGTTGAAAGACAGGCAGCGGCCTGTCCAACAGCACGGTCAAAGGCTGATCTGCTTCCTGCGCTTCCAGCCTCGCGCCACCCGGCTGCAGCAAAAACACTTGCCGCGCCACCTGATCCAGCATGTCCAGCAGGTGTTGGCGGATGCGCTGCTCATAAGGAATGAGCGCCTCCAGCACCTCCTGATCAAAGATTCCGTCCATCCAGGTCTGCCATCTCATCCGGATCATCCGGAACAGGTGTTCCACCTGTTGATAATTGACACGCCGCGCAAAAAAACTGGAAAATACCTCTTCGATGCGATGCGCCTCGTCAAAAATCACATGGTCATACTCGGGAAAAATTCCGCTGCCTTCCTGTTGTCTCATCGCCAAATCTGTAAAAAACATCGCATGGTTGGTGATGATCAGGTGAGCGGAGGATAACCGCCGGCGGGCTTGTTGGATGAAACAGTGATCAAAATAAGGGGATTCAGAGCCATGGCAATCATCCGCCTCTCCCGCAACAAGCGTCCACAAGTCGGACGGAATGGGAAAAGGAAAAGACGGCCTGTCTCCGTCGGTCAGCTGATCTTTCAGCTGCCACATCTGCCGCGCCACGTCCGCGTGTTCCACTTCTTCGCTCCGCGCCTTTAAAAGGTAAGCCTCGAGCCGCCGCTTGCACAGGTAATTCCCCCGTCCCTTGGCCAGTTCAAAGCGCAGCTCTCCCATTCCCAGCTCCGACATCACTTCGGCCACCAGCGGCAGATCCTTGTCAACCAGCTGCGACTGCAGGGGAATCGTGTGCGTGGATATGACGACCACTTTTTTCTCTAGCAGCGCCCACAGGGCGGCCGCCACCAGATAGGCGAACGACTTGCCAATGCCGGTCCCCGCCTCAGCCAACAAATGATGCTCCAGCTTCAGCGAAGCCATCACGCGCCGGGCAAGGCGCACCTGATCTTGGCGAACCTCATAACCGTGAATCCGCTTTGCGAGAAGCCCATCTGGCGCAAAAACCGCTTCAATCAGCTCTTCATAGGCCGCCATGTCCGGCTCATCGAGCGGCACCCGTTCCTGATCCCGGCTTTCATCGTCAGGAAACATCATCTCACCACTTTCCCATCTTTCCCGCCAACCACGAAAGAGGCGTTCTCTTCCATCGCTTCCTTGTAAAAAAGGCGTATGCCGCCGTGCTCCTCCCTGATTCCTGAATCAGGTCCTATTGTAACACGTTTTTTCTTTGTACTCATCATTTGCTTCTTTCTGACTGAAAAGATAATATTTATATGGCGATATTTCGCGCATCGAAAAAATTGCCAGGTTCAACGAATGGCTTCGTTTCGAGGGCTTGCAATGAGCGTCAAGGTGCCAAGGGAGGAGAGCGGCTTGGAAGAAAAGATATGGACACGGGATTTTACGTTAATCTTTACCGCCAATTTTCTGTCATTTCTCGGCTTTCAGATGTTGATTCCCACACTGCCTCTCTACGTTCGGGAGTTGGGCGGCAGCGACTGGCTCATCGGCTGGGTGGTGGGCAGTTTCACCTTTTCCGCGTTGCTGATCCGTCCCTATGCGGGACATGCGATTGACATCCGCGGCAGAAAGCCCATCCTGCTGGCAGGAATGGGGCTATTGGTCCTCTCCGTCAGCTCTTTTGCCTTTGTTGGCCATTTGTTCCTGCTCCTCCTGATGCGTATGGTCCAGGGAGTCGGTTGGGGGCTTTCCACCACCGCATCTGGAACCGTGGCCACCGACTTGATCCCGCCGCGACGCCGCGGCGAAGGGTTGGGCTACTACGGCCTGTCGATCAACCTGGCGATGACCGTCGGGCCGGCACTAGGACTTGCCATTGTCGGCTGGCACCACTTTCCGGTCCTTTTCCTGCTGTCTGCCCTTTTGGGATTGGGCGCACTGGGCTTGGCCGCCAGCATCCGCTTTCAGCCCCTGCCGTCACCGTCCGGCCGTATCCAGGCCGCCTCTGCGGCGGCAACAAGATTCGCCTGGGACATTGTCGAAAAAACAGCCCTGGTTCCGGCCACGCTCACCCTGTTCATCACAGTGACATTCGGAGGCATCTCCACCTTCCTGCCCATTTACGCTACGGAAAAAGGAATCGCTGGCATTCAGTGGTACTTCGTCCTCTATGCCATCACCCTGATGGTCACCCGTCCCCTGGCGGGAAAACTGTATGACCTCAAGGGGCACCGGGCCGTATTCATCCCCGGAACCCTCCTGATCATCATCGCGATGCTGTTTCTGGCCTGGATGAACCACACGTGGATGCTGCTGTTCGCCTCCATGCTCTATGGCGCCGGCTTTGGCACCATCCAACCGGCCATGCAAGCCTGGGCGGTACAACATGCGCCGCCCGAACGCAAGGGAATGGCCAACGCCACTTTTTTCTCCAGCTTTGACTTGGGGATAGGCCTTGGCGCCATCTTTTTCGGACTTATAGCACCCATCATCGGCTACAGCGGGATCTATCTGATCGGCGCCGGCTCGGTCGTCCTGTCCATCATCGGTTACCTGTTTTTTACCACCGTGAATAAAAAGAAAACCTCAGGGGCGGCGTTTTGAAAGTTTTTCCTGGATCTCCTGGTTCAACCCATGGTTGATGCCGAACACCCGCTCCACCGGGAGGATAAAGGCAATCCCTTTTCCCGGCTGATGGAGCTGCGCCGCTTCCATGATAACCAGTCCGAAGCTGTCGGAAGCAGAACGTTTGGCCAATCAAAAATTTCATAAACACCTCAACCGGCAGGCCGATCAACGTAAACTTCAACAGGGTTTTCACGACGGTCACCGGCAGAATGGCCGAGCCGACTTCCAGCACCGTCTCTTTGATCTTTTGCATGAGCCCCTCCTTTGTTTTTATTTTACATCAATCCGCATCTTTCTCTTAATTGTAAACAAAAACAAAGCAGGAAAACAAAAAGGAAGGTGTATGACCTTCCACGGTTCATGGTTCATGCTCCTTTTTTTCATGAATCAACTTCTGAAACATGGCCTCCAGCCGCCCCCGCGTCGTGACCCCGATCAACTTGTGCCGGATAACCCCTTCCTTGTCAATAAAATAGGAGGTCGGAATCGACAACACCTGGTAGGCTCGCGCCACGTTTCCTTTCTGATCCAACAAAATCGGGAACTCAAAGCCATAACGCCGGGCAAACGCCTGGGCATCCTCCAGCGTATCCCGGACTGTCAAGTTGACCGCAAAGATTTCCACTTGTTCCTTGTATTTTCCGTACAAATATACCAAGTCGGGCGCCTCCAGCTCACAGGGCGGGCACCAGGAGGCCCAGAAATTCACCACGACCGGTTTCTTTCCTCGCAAATCACGCAATTGATACGTTTGACCATCCATTCCCAGCAGCCTAAAATCAGGCGCTTGCCTGCCGACGGCCAGTCCTTCTTCGGCCCCAGCAGCATCCCTTGGCAATTGCGTGTCCACCTCGCCCAGTTCCAGCTTTACCCCCTCCCCTTCCTGTATCCGGTCAGAGGAGGGCATCTCCGTCTCACCTTGCGCATTGGTCTTTCCCTGCGCCTCATCCGAACGTTCTTGGCGAGATGCTTCACTGGCAGGGGCTTGGGAAAATTTTTGGCGCTCGGCTTCGTCAGACTGGAGCCGTTCGCCGGCCACCCAAATAACGGCCACCGCCAAGCCCAGCAGCACCAGTCCTTGCCACCACTTCACACACACTCCTCCTTGCTTGAAGTCGCTCCGACATTTAAAATCCGGAAAAGCCGCCGTACAGCCGGATGAGCCAAATCGTGATCCGCGACATCTGATCGGTCATCAGCAAAATCCCGACCAGGATCATCACCGCGCCGCCGACCCGCATCATGATCTGAGAATGCCTCAACAATCCCCTCAACTTGCCAAGGAAAAAAGCCATCAGGAAAAAGGGCAGGGAAAATCCCAGCACATACACCGCGATCATCCATACGCCTTGTGAGGGATTGGTCGCTCCGAGCATCAGCACCGCGGTCAGAATCGGTCCGATGCAGGGGGTCCACCCGGCAGCAAAAGCTACGCCAATCAGCATCGAACCCATATATCCAAGCGGCCGGTTGCGAAACTGAAAACGCCGCTCATGCATCAGCCAGCTTGGGCTAAAAAAGCCCATCATCAACAGCCCCATCAGAATGATGACCGTACCGCCGATAATCTGCAGCCACGTCTGAAACTGGAGAAACAACTGGCCAATCAAGCTGGCTGACAGTCCCAGCGCAAAAAAAATCACGGAAAAGCCGGCGATGAAGCTCAAGGTATGCAGCATGGCCTGCCGTTGACGCCATATCCCTCCCCCTCCCTGCTGAATCTGCTCCAATGAAACTCCCGTAATGTAGGATAGGTAAGACGGATAAAGCGGCAACATACAGGGAGAAACAAAAGAAAGCACACCCGCCAAAAAAGCTAGCCCGATGGTTACTTCCGAGGTCAGCATGTTTCGTCCTCCTCTGATGCCCCAGTGCTTGGATATCCCATACTTATGTATGATGAAACATGTTTATTTCCTTTTCTGAATACCAGCTGGAGTATTCCTACACATTGTAGTTTAAGCCTTCCCCGGATGTCAATTCGCATTACCGCGTCAAAAAACGACACTCTTGTGTCAAAAAAAAAAAGGAGCCGCCCCTCGTGGCATGACGTCGGGACAGCCCCTGTGGTCTGGAAAATCATGTGATTACCATGGAACCGCAATAATCGCCAGCAGAACGAAGATCACCAGAATAATCCCGATGTGGGTGCTGAGGAAATGTCCACCTCCATACCCGCCTGCATATCCGCCACCTGAACTCATGTTTGAACCTCCTTTCCGACAATCTGCCTCATTGTATTCCATACGCCTTCCGATTGACTGGATAGTCGCCTTGTTTTGCGAAAAACAAAACCACACCTCCTCGCAAGGTGTGGTTCCATCGTATGTATGGCATGCCTGGAGGGATTCGAACCCCCGACACGCGGCTTAGAAGGCCGCTGCTCTATCCAGCTGAGCTACAGGCACATCATGATGTATGGTAGCGGTGGAGGGATTTGAACCCCCGACCTCGCGGGTATGAACCGCACGCTCTGACCAGCTGAGCTACACCGCCACGCCATGAGAACACATGAAATTATATCAAGTAAAATCAAATGGATCAAGGGTATTTTGGCCGCCTGCAAGGCGGCCTGGAAACGTGCATGGCCCGTATCAATCCGGTTTATGACAACAAGGGTTGATTACGGGTAGACTGGTGTCCCTTCAACCGTAACCCGTTTGCGAAACTCAGCGATCAACTGCTTCGTCAGAGGTCCAGGCATACCAGTGCCGATTTTGCGACCATCCAGCTTTGTCACCGGGATCACTTCGGCAGCCGTGCCCGTCAGGAAACACTCATCCGCCACAAACACATCATGACGCGTAAAGGGCTCTTCTGCACATTCGATCCCCTGATCCCTGCAAATATCCATGATCACTCTCCGCGTGATTCCATCCAGGGCCCCGAGATAGGTAGGCGGGGTAATCACCCGGCCATTTTTTACGATGAAAATATTGTCACCCGTGCATTCACAGACATATCCTTCCGTATTGAGCATCAGGGCTTCCATGACGCCGGCCCTGGTGGCCTCGATTTTGGCTAAAATGTTGTTCAAGTAGTTCAGTGACTTGATTTTCGGGTTCAAGGCATCGGGGACATTGCGCCGCGTGGGAATGGTGACCACTTCCATCCCGTTATCATAAAGCTCTTGCGGATACAATTTGATTTGTCCCGCGATGATGATGACCTGCGCCTGTGGGCAACTCCTCGGATCCAGACCCAAATCTCCCTCGCCACGAGAGACGATCAGCCGGATATATGCATCCTGCAACCGGTTTTTCCGAACGGTCTCCAGTACCGCTTCCTTCATCTCCTCATAGCTCAAGGGAATCTCCAGCATGATTGAAAGGGCGGATTCGTACAGCCGCTTCAAGTGATCATCCAGCCGGAATACATTCCCTTGATAACACCGAATCCCCTCAAAAATGCCATCCCCGTATAAAAATCCGTGATCAAATACCGAAACTTTTGCTTCGTTTTTGGGAACAAATTCTCCGTTCAAATAAATCCACATCTCTTCAGATGGCACTGCATGCCCCTCCCTCAATCTACCCGTTCATACTGAGCGAACGTTCAATCATTTAACAATCTAATATATAATAGTATTTTAGGCGTGCCAACCGGGCTTTGTCAAGGTAACTTCCATTTTTTGCAAAAATATCCAATCGAATCAGACAAGCCGTTTTGAATTCAGGCAAGCCGTTTCAGACATCCTCTGCAAGACGATAAATCAGGATGCCGTTTTTCTTTTCTTCCCGGATCTCACCACGCGCCAATAACAAATCGAGATGACCTACCACTTCCGATACGGTCAAGCCAATCTCCTTTTCGTACTTATCGGGGAAGAGCGCCTGTACCACTTCGAAGGCTGTTTCCGCTCCTTCCGCCAGGATTTCTTTAATTCTCCCCGCACGTTCCTCTATCTTTTCCAGGCGCTGCTCAACCAGGGCAGGCAAGTCTTTAACCGCTTGACCATGCCCGGATAAGGTCAACGTCACCGGCAGCTCGGCACACTTGCGGAGATTTTCCATGTATTGGAGCAACGGCTTGACACGCGGTGCGCCAGGCCGCTGCGGCGGTTCCAGCAAAGCGTTGGATGAAATATGTTTAATCACGTGATCCCCTGCGATGAGCAGTCCGTCGCGTTCCCGGAACAACGAAATGTGACTTTGGGCATGCCCTTTGGTTTCGATGATTCGCCACTCGGGAAGGCCGGGAATCGGCGTGCCCTCGATTAATTCGCCAGTCAAATCAGCCCGGCATGAAACCTTTTCCATGACTTTCTGAAAAGCCTGGAATTCTCTCAACAGCTTGAAGGGAACGCCCAACTCCTGATAGAACTTGGCGAAAAACGCCTGATGCCATTGGTAAAATTCCGGATCTTGACGAATCCATGGACGGCAGTTGGGATGCCCGTACACGGGCACTGGATTGGCTTCCAAAATCCGCTCCAACAAGCCGACATGATCGGCATGATGATGGGTCAAAACCACTTGCTCAATGTCCTGGATGCTGTATCCGTGTTCCCGCAGGGCCTGATTCAGGAGCTCCCAGTTCTCCTCATGCTTGGGACTGGTGTCGACCAACGTCAGTTTTTCCGATTGAATCAGGTAAACATTGACTGGGCCTACCGCAAACCGCGTCGGCAGTTCAATCTGTATCACCTGTTCAATATTCAAATCAGGGGCCAGTTTCGTCCCCATGGTCATCCCCCCTATACCATCTACCTGTTCCGACTGAATGTTCACTCAGCCATGCGCCAAAAATGAAAAATGGATGTGAACCAACAAAGAAGGATGCATGGTTCTAAGACACTTCATCCCAATGCGATGCGTCATTGATCCAGGAGATCGTCCACTCTTCCGCACCGCAGGTTAGACATGTGACGGATGTGTTGGCGATTCTGTAACGCGGCTCTGCATGACCTTCTAAATAGGAAAGGATGGCATTGATCGTCCCTCCGTGGGTCACCACAGCAACCCGCTGTCCCAGATGACGGGAAATGATTTCTTCCAACGCCTTCACCGCGCGCTGCTGCATTTGCCGCCAGCTTTCAACACCTTCGGCGGTCAACAGATCGGAGCGGAAACCCGCATGAAATTCGGGAATCTCATCCCACCGCTTTCCTTCAAAGGGGCCATAACCCCTTTCCCGCAACCCTTGATGGAGCCATACCGTCAGGCGGTGGGGCGCGGCGATGATCTCCGCGGTCATCCTCGCCCGCCGCAAATCACTGGAATAAATGGCATCCAGGGAATCTGGTTCAAAGCGTTTCGCAACTTTCTCCGCTTGGCGAATCCCAACCTGGTTCAGCGGAACATCCAAGTGTCCTTGCAACCTGCGTTCCACGTTCCAGTCCGTCTGGCCATGCCGGATAAGATAGACAGTCGTTTTTCCCAATGTCGAAACCCTCTTTTCATTTGTCAATCATCGTCCATCAAACAGTCGATGAACGTTCACCATTGGACGTCTTTCATGATGATATACTATTTTTTATTATTCATTATACCTCATCATATTTTTTTCGGCGAGGAGAAGATATCCGACGGTTTGCGCTTTTTACTTGACTTTACCACTCGACCTCGTATAATATTTTCAGTGTATTTTTCAGGATAGGAATACGGAAAACCCACCCTCTGGTGCCTTGCTTTCATGGCAGCGGCTGAATATCCATGAAAGACGCACGAAGGCATCGGTTTTCTTGTTTTTGTTTTCATTCGTTTTCAGCGGTGATCGTGAAAACAGAACTGGAACACGAAAGGAGCAGTCCAATCCATGTCACGCTATACAGGGCCAAAATATAAGCTAAGCCGCCGTCTTGGCATTTCATTGAGCGGTACAGGCAAAGAGTTGAAGCGTCCCTATCCTCCCGGCCAGCATGGCAGGACCCAACGCCGGAAGTTGAGCGGATACGGCTTGCAGCTGCAAGAAAAACAGAAGCTGCGCCATATGTACGGCCTGAGCGAAAGGCAATTCAGGAACCTCTTCCGCCGTGCCAGCAGGATGCCTGGCGTCGTCGGCGAGAACTTCATGATCCTATTGGAGTCCCGCCTGGACAACTTGGTCTACCGCCTGGGATTTGCACATAGCCGCGCAGGAGCGCGCCAATTGGTCAACCACGGACATGTCACGGTAAACGGCCAAAAGGTGGACATCCCTTCTTATCTTGTCAAGCCGGGCGATGTCATCGGCCTGCGTGAAAAAAGCCGCAACTTGGCCGTTGTCAAGGAGGCCCTGGAAGATCGGGCATACCTGCCTGATTACCTGAGCTACAATGAACAAACCATGGAAGGAACCTACCTGCGGCTTCCGGAACGCAGCGAATTGCCCTCTGAAATCAATGAAACCCTGATTGTCGAGTTCTATTCGCGTTAAAACCAAAAACGGCACCTGGCATGTTCCAGGTGCCGTTTTTTTTGAACCCATCAAGCCGGGATGAATCGATCAAAACCGCTCTCGATCGCTCTCACTTCAGCTGGTCAGGATTCCTTGTTCATACTGTTCACGCAAGGTCTTCTTCGAAAACTTCCCGACACTGGTTTTCGGGATCTCATCGACAAACACCACATCGTCAGGCAGCCACCATTTGGCCACCTTGTCCTCCAGGAACTTGATGATGTCCTCTTTCGTCACTTTCCCTTTCGCTTCAGGCTTCAAAGCCACACAGGCAAGCGGCCTTTCCTGCCATTTTTCGTGCGGAATCCCGATCACGGCTGCTTCGGCTACTTGCGGATGGGCCATGATCAGGTTTTCCAGGTCGACGGAAGAAATCCATTCCCCGCCACTTTTGATCAGATCTTTTGTCCGATCCATGACCTGGATATACCCATTTTCGTCAATGGTCACAATATCGCCCGTGCGGAACCACCCGTCGACAAAAGCCTCCCTTGTCTTTTCAGGATCCTTGTAATATTCCTTCAAAACCCACGGGCCACGGAGCAACAATTCGCCCATTTCTTTTCCATCCCGTGCCACCTCCTGGCCCTGCTCATTGACAATCCGCATTTCCAGTCCAGGCAGCAAAAGTCCGGTTTTCGTCCGCAGACGGAACTTCTCCTCATCAGAAAGATCTTCCATCCAAGACTTCGGCACGTTCACAAAGGTCACCGGCGAAGTTTCCGTCTGACCATAGCCCTGATAAAGCTTGACCCCGAGGTGACGCTGATAGGCTTCCGTCAAAGACTGCGGCAGGGCGGAACCGCCGGACATGAAGATACGGACACAGCTGAAATCGTATTTGCCCGGGTTTTGCAAGACATGGTTGAGTATCCCCATCCAAATGGTAGGCACCCCTGCGCTGAAAGTGACTCTTTCGTTATGGATCAGCTCGCAGAAATCCTGCGGTTGCGGCCTGCTTCCCGGATATACCTGCTTGGCGCCAACCCAGGTATCAGAAAAGGGCCGTCCCCAGGCATTGACATGAAACATGGGAACAATGGGCATGGTCACGTCCTTCTCATCCGTTCCCAGTTCCCCAACCAGGACGCTGAGGCAATGCAAGTACAGCCCGCGATGCGTATACATCACGCCTTTCGGCATCCCGGTCGTGGCTGTCGTATATCCGAGAATGGCAGGCGTCCATTCATCAAAGGTGGGAAAATCATACTGATCGCTTTCTCCTGCCAGCAAATCCTCATACAGATAGACATTGGGCAGGCTGGTCTGCGGCAGGTTCCGTTTGTCGGTCATGACCACATAGGTATGAACCGTTTTCAGTTCGCTGTGTATGTCTTCAATCAGCGGGAGCAAATCCTCGTCGACAAACAGGATCCGATCCTCCGCGTGATTGATCACATAGATCAACTGTTCCTTGAACAGTCGAATGTTCACCGTATGTAACACCCGTTTGCTGCAAGGCACTGCAAAATACAACTCCAGATGCCGGTGGTTGTTCCAGGCAAAAGTGCCGATGTGTTCACCCTCTTTGACCCCCAGCCTGTCCAGGGCATTGGCCAGCCGGCAAACCCGCTTGTACATGTCGGCATACGTATACCGAAAAATACCGGAGTAGTCGCGAGAGACGATCTCTTTTTCCGGAAAGATCGTTTTAGCTCGATAAAGAATGCTTTTCAACAAGAGAGGGTAATCCATCATGATGCCTTCCACTCCTTCTCATCTATTGCTATGAAATCGTTTACCTATTTGATCACAAGTTTATGAAACGGTCAAGAGATTGTCAAATCTAATTTTATGGAATATTGTTTATAATGATGGACGATATTTATCTTTAAAAACGCTCACCAGACAAAAACGGTTTTCCGTTTACTGAAGGATGAAACCAGGGTGTTTGTCAACAATCCGAGAGGCCGTCACCCGTGACGGCCTCCACTATTCGGTTACTTATTAATCGGAATCGCTTTCACTTGGCCATTTTCAACCGCTGCAATCCGCACATCATGCACCAATCCGCCGGCGTCGTCAATGCCTGTAATGTAGTACAAGCGATGCGCATCATCGAGATTGTCAATGGCTTCCTGGATGTGGCTGTGTATCGCCTCGGCGTCGGTCGTCGTTCCCGCCGCTTCCATCGCCTTGGCAATGATGAACATCGCCATGTAGTTCAGACCGGCTTCAGAACCCGGATCTTTGTTGTATTTGCTCTTGTATTTCTCGACAAAGCCTTTTACGCCAGGCGCGTCGCTGAGAATCAGAGGCAACGTGCCAATGGCGCCTTCCAGCGGCTCATACCCGCCCAATACGGCTGCCATTTCCTCCAGCTTTGCCTGATCCATGATGGCAAAGCCTCCCTTGAACCCTTGTTCGCGGGCCGCCTTGACGACCATCGCTGTCGGTTCGGAAGGTCCTCCGACAAACAACACATCCGGCTTCTTGCTCAACGCTTTGCTCACGCCGCTCGTAAAGTCTGTTTCCGTGTTGTAGTCCATTGGGTTCTCCGCCACCACTTCACCGCCGGCGGCCTCCCATGCCGGCTTGAAGAGCGCCGTCCAATCCTTGGCATAGGCATGCGTCCCCGGGACGAGAGCCACTTTTTTGCCGAAGCGCTCCATCTGATATTTGATGAACGGCTCGATATAACCGTCATACTTTGGCGGAATGCGCATGGTCAGCTTATTTCCCGTTTCCGTGATTTTCGGCTCGCTGGTGTAAGCCGCAATCAGGAACTTGTCCTGCTCATTGAATTGCTGGGCCGCAAAAATCCCGCCGCTGTGGGGTATAAAAACGACCGGTGCCTTGAATTCCTGAGCCAGGCGCTTGGCGTTGGCTGCCGTTTCACTGGGCTGGTACTTGTCGTCCAGCGATTCCAATTTAAAGGTCACCTTCTTGCCGCCAACCTCAATGCCACCGGCATTGTTTATCTCTTCAATCGCAAGCTCAAGGCCGCTCTGCACGTTTTTCCCGTAAAAGGCTGCACCACCGCTCAGCGGGCCGCTGTAGCCAATGGTGACCACTTCAGAACCGCCGCCGGCGTTGCCGCCTTCATTTTCTTGTTCTCCTGTCGTGCCTGTATTGGTGGGCGCAGCATTGCCACCGCAGGCCGCCAGAGAAAGTATCATCAAGAAAACGAATGCGGAAAATAACCCTTTTTTCAATCCTTTCATTGGTTACCCCCCTTGATAATCTTCTGAATAATTGATTAATGGTTGATGGTCATTTCAAAGAATGGATCGTATAGTCATTCTTTCATCCGCTATATCCCATTGCATGTCCCACCCCCCTTCCAGTATGCAGCATCGTGCTATGCTCCCAGGTAAGCTTGCCGAACCTGGTCGTTGTGCAGCAATTCCGCTGCGCTGCCCTGCATGACGATGGTACCGTTTTCAATAACATAACCCCTGTGAGCGATCTTCAGTGCCGCATGCGCATTCTGCTCGGCAAGCAAAATCATGGTTCCATCCCGGTTGATCTTCTGAATCACCTCAAACATCTGCTGAACGATCAACGGCGCCAGACCCAGGGAAGGTTCATCCAACAGCAACAGCTTCGGGTCTGACATCAAGGCGCGGCCGATGGCCAGCATCTGTTGCTGCCCGCCGCTGAGCGAACCGGCCGCCTGGCCTGAACGCTCCTTCAGAATCGGAAACAGCTCATAAATATACTCCAGTTTTTCCTTTATCATTTGTTTGTTCTTGCGATGAACGTAAGCTCCCAACAACAGGTTTTTATACACGGACATCATCGGGAACAGTTTTCGTCCCTCCGGACACTGGACGATCCCCATCCGCACAATGCGGTCTGCCGGCAGCCGGCTAATCACCTGATCCCCAAAGCGGATCTCCCCTGCAGACGGCTTCTGAAGTCCGCTAATTGTACGAAAGATGGTGCTTTTGCCTGCCCCATTGGCTCCCAAAAGGACGACCAGTTCGCCCGGACGCACCTCAAGGTCGATGCCATTTAGCGCCCGGTAAGCCCCGTATTTTACCTCAAGTTGCCTGATTGTCAGCATCCGCACCACCTCCCAAATAGGCTTCAATGACCGCAGGATTTTTTTGGATTTCCTCTGGCGTCCCCTCTGCAATCTTGGTCCCGTGATTGAGAACCATGATCTTGTCTGCCAGGTTCATAATCATTTTCATCTTGTGCTCGACCAGGCAAATCGTCAAACCGGATTGGACCATCTTGCGGATCAGTTCGGCCAGTCCATCCGTCTCCTCCGGGTTAATCCCGCCGGCGGGCTCGTCGAGCAATACGAGGGAAGGCTGTGTCGCCATCGCCAGGGCGATTGCCACCCGTTTCTTCGCTTCCTGCGGGATGTCTGCAACGAGCCGGTCGGCCATCCCTGTCAGACCGACAAACTCCAGCGCTTCGTACGCCTTTTCCCGGCTCTCCCGTTCCTCTTTCTTCAGACGAGGCGTGCGGAAGATGGCATCCCACAGTCCTGAACGGGTTCTTAACCGGTAGCCGACAATGATGTTGTCCAATACCGTAGCCTGTTCGAAAAGATGCGTGGTCTGGAACGTGCGGGCGATCCCCAGGCGGGCCACCTGATCGGGCCGCATCCGGGTAATGTCCTGATCCTGAAAGCGAATCCGTCCCGATGTTGGCGGGAAAAAGCCGCTGATCAGATTGAAGAAAGTGGACTTTCCCGCGCCGTTCGGACCGATAATGGCCGTAATCTTTCCCTTTTCTACCGTAAGATCCACTTCATTGACAGCCACCAATCCGCCAAACCGCTTTGTCAGTTTCTCAACTTGCAGCAACATCTGCCCTCACCCTCTATGATTTTGATCCTTCTTGAACTTGTTGAAGTGACTCCTTCACCGCAGGAGCTTTCATCTCAGGTGGCAACGCCTTGCGCAGCTTGTACTTGGCCCACAGGGTGCGGGCAGCGCCGACAATCCCGTACGGCATATAAATGATCAGCAGCACGAGTATCGGTCCGAAAATGATCATCCGGTAATCCTGCAGAAATTGCAGCGATTGCGTGATCCAAGTGATTAGCAGCGTGCCGATGAGCGGACCGGCCATCGAACCGATTCCGCCTACCAGCAAGTAGGTAAGCATGTCAAACGTCACTGTAATATTGCCAATCCCCGGCCCGAGGAAACGAACGAACGAAGCGTACAACCCTCCGGCCAATCCCGCAAAAAAGGTGGAAATGACAAATGAAAGCAGTTTGTTTTTCATCAAGTGGATGCCGATGGTTTGGGCCAGTTCTTCACTGTTCCGAATCGCGATAAAGCTTCGTCCGACCAGTGAATTGACGATGCGGTAGATGACAAAAATCGTCAGGACGAGAAAGAAAAGGACCAGGTAATATTGGGATGTCACGCTTTCAAAGGTAATCGGTCCGATGGCTCCGGGATAAGGGATGCCAATCAGGCCGCGCACCCCCTCCGTCAGTTCATCCCAACGTTCGATGAGCAAGAAGAGAATAAAGCCAACGCACAGGGTAAAAATGGCAAAGTAATGTTCTTTTGTTCGCAAGGAGATCAAGCCGACAAAAAAACCGATGATGGCTGTGATGATACAACCCAGAAGAAGCGCCGGCCAGAAAGGCACGTGGGCCTTGACCGTGAGAATCCCGGTTGCATAGGCTCCGATGGCAAAGAAACCGGCATGGGCGAGGCTCAACTGTCCTGTATACCCGGCCAGCAAATTCATCCCGTATACACTGATCGCCCAAATATAACCAAGCGTCATGACGTAGATGAAATATTCTCTCTGAACGACAAGCGGGAATAAAATGGCAATGGCCAGTAGAGCGAGTGTTCCGTATCTTTTTGCGACAGATATGCGCATTACTGGACCCCCTTCGCGAACAGCCCGGTCGGTTTAAAGGTAAAAATGATGACCAGAAGCAGGAATGCGATAATATCCTTATAATCTGTCGAAATAAAAGCCCCTCCAAATGCTTCTGCGAGGCCGAGAATGTAACCGCCTACAATCGCGCCGGGAATGCTGCCCATCCCGCCGAGTACCACAATAACAAACGCTTTCATGATCACCAGATGGCCCATCGCCGGAAACACGAGGTTAATGGGCGCAACCAGAGAAGCCGCAACTGTTGCCAATCCCCCCGCAATGAAAAACGTCATCATGGAAACCCGGTTGGCATTGATTCCGACCAAGAAAGCGCCTTCACGATTTTGCGCCATCGCGATGATCGTGGAACCCGTGGTCGTGTGCCGCAAGAAATAGTGCAGGGCCAACATCAAAAGAATCGCCGCCGCGATAATGATCAATTTTTGCTGCGTGATTGTCACGCCAAACAGGTTGACCACTTTGTCATAGGGAGTGGGGAGCATCTTGAATTCTGCTCCCCAAATGGCTTGTGCTCCAGCCTCCAAGAACAGCAACACACCGATCGCGGCAATCTTGGCGTGAATAGGGGTGGCATGTCGCAAGGGGTAGAACACAATCCGCTCCATCAGCACGCTTAAGAGACCGACCACGATAATGGACAACAGAATCGCCAACCAGTAGTTCCACCCCATGGAAATCGTGAATACATAGGTGGAAAAGGCCCCGACCATATAAATGGCGCCATGAGCAAAGTTTGGAATGTGCAGGATGCCATAAACAAGCGTCAACCCAAGGGCCACGAGCGTATACACGCTGCCCATCGCCAGTCCATTCAGCAATTGTTGTGCAATCATTACTCCATAACCCCCTATCCACTTCCGCTCACTGATAACAGTTACTGGTACTTGCGCAATTCCAGGCGGGCAATATCCCTGCGGTGCACTTCATCGGGACCGTCCGCCAGACGCAACGTCCGGATATGCGCCCACAGAGAAGCAAGCGGGAAGTCGCCGCTGACCCCCGCGCCACCATGCGCCTGGATGGCACGGTCAAGCACCTTCAGCGCCACATTGGGCGCCACCACTTTGATGGCCGCAATCTCCGCCCTTGCCGCTTTATTCCCTACCGTATCCATCATGTAGGCCGCTTTTAAGGTGAGCAGGCGGGCCTGTTCAATCTCGATCCGCGAATCGGCGATCCACTGCTGAATGACCCCTTGATCAGCAAGCGGCTTGCCAAAGGCAACGCGTTTCTTCACCCGCTCGCACATCAACTCCAGCGCCCTTTCAGCGACGCCAATCGTCCGCATGCAGTGGTGAATCCGGCCAGGCCCAAGACGCCCCTGAGC
The DNA here is from genome assembly GCA_002159075.1 of Bacillus thermozeamaize. Taxonomy (NCBI): domain Bacteria; kingdom Bacillati; phylum Bacillota; class Bacilli; order Caryophanales; family Bacillaceae; genus Bacillus; species Bacillus thermozeamaize. The sequence continues at coordinate 28,584 of LZRT01000121.1, read as the reverse complement.
GATCGCAAAGCCTTTTCCTTCTTCCCAAATGATATTGGAAACCGGAACGCGGACATTTTCAAAAATCACTTCGGCATGTCCGTGCGGCGCGTGATCGTAACCGAAAACGCTCAACAGCCGCTTGACTTTCACCCCCGGCGTATCCATGGGAACCAGGATCATCGACTGCTGCTCATGCTTGGGAGCGTCAGGATTGGTCTTGCCCATAAAGATCGCAATTTTGCAACGCGGATCGCCGGCACCGGAGGTCCACCACTTGCGCCCGTTAATGACATACTCGTCTCCGTCACGGACGATGCTGGATTGGATATTGGTCGCATCCGAAGAAGCCACATCCGGCTCCGTCATCGCAAAACAGGAGCGGATCTCCCCGTTCAGGAGCGGGATCAGCCACTTTTGCTTTTGTTCCTCGCTGCCGTAGCGCACCAGCACCTCCATGTTCCCGGTATCCGGCGCCGAGCAGTTGAATACTTCCGGAGCGATCGGCGAACGACCCATGATTTCGCACAATGGGGCATATTCCAAATTGGTCAGTCCGGCTCCATATTCACTGTCAGGGAGAAAGAGGTTCCACAATCCTGCCGCCTTTGCCTGCGCTTTCATCTCTTCCATGATCGGCGGAACCTGCCATCGGTTTTCTTCAAGCTGCTGATAGTAGACAGGTTCATTGGGATAAACCACTTCCTCCATAAACTCTGTCAGTTTTTTCATTAATTTTTTTACCTTTTCCGAATAGTCAAAATTCATCTCCATCTCCCTTTCTGTCACTTTTTCTTGCAGAGAAAGTGAATAGGTATGCCTCAAGCTTCAGGAAATATGAAAACGCTTTTTCAAATATCAATTTAACCAAAATACCCCTATCATGTCAACAAAGAGTCTTAATTTTTTAGTTGTTGTAGAATGTATCCAATTATGTCTTTATAATATATTATTATTGATTGCACTTCTTCATCCGCGAAATCTAATATTTACGAATCTATACTTTGTTTTTGAATGGCGGTCACAACCTTTTCTCCCCGTTCCAAAAAGGTCATCAACAAACCCAGGCCCAATGCCGCCCCGGCAAATCCGAAAGCGGCGGCAAATCCATGATTCCAACTGTCAATCATCCAGCCGGCAATCATCGGGCCCAACAGCTGCCCCATGCCGAAATAAAAAGTGACATATCCCAACGCCGCCGGCACATCACGCATGTTCACCTGTTGACTGACGCTGGCCAGGAGCAGCGCGATCACCCCTCCCACGGTCAGGCCGAGCAACAGGCTGGCGATGAGAAAAGACAGAGCCGAATCGCGAAACATCGGCAGGAACAGCGCGACCATATTCAAAAGGATGGAAAGCCGGAATACCCCCCTTATCCCGAAACGGTCAGCCAAGATTCCCCACAACGGCCCGCTGAGAATCCCCAACAGTCCATTGAGAGAAACCCATGTTCCTGCCAAGGCGGGCGTCATCCCGGCATGGATCATAAATGCGAGCAGAAAGGTGGGCGGGATGAGATAAGAGAGGCCAATGGTGAAATAGATCCAGCCGTAAAGCAAAACGCGCGGATTGAGATAAACGGCCGCGCGAAGATCCGGGCCAATGTCACGGGCTCCTGGCAGGTTGTCATGGCTCTTTGCCTCGCCAGCACTCACATCCTGCATTTCCTCATTCAAGTCCCGCTTTCTCTTCACTGGAGCAAGGGTGAGGGCCAGCGCAAAGGTGAGCATCCCAACGACGGAAAAAAGCAGCCAGGCATCCCGCCAACCCCGTTCCGGGCTTAAGTGGTTTAAAAAAGGGACGATAAACCCGACCACCAACATCCCCACCCCCGCACCACCGGAAATGATGCCCGTCACAGTAGCGCGAATCTGCGGATAACGCTCCATAAAATAACCGACCAACGGCGTGTAAGAGAAGGAAGTGCCCACCCCGGCAAGGAACATCCAGACCAAAGCCGTCCAGAAAGACTGCGTCCACCCCAAAACGAACAGGCTGACTGTGCACAGGAGAAGGCCTGAAGCAAACGTGATTTTGCTGCCGATTCGGCTGGCCACAGCACCGGCCGGTATGACAAATCCGACATAGCCCAGCGCCGTGGCCGCACCTAAAATCCCAGCCTGCGTATAACTAAGCCCCAGGCTTTTTTGCATGAAAGGCAGGATCACCCCATAGGCAAAGCGCGCAAATCCCAAGACGACCAGATTGATCAAAATGCCGATTGCCAGTTCCCGGACCAGCGTCCAGCGCCTATTCACAGGAATTCCCCTTTGTCAACATCCATCTCCCGAAACTACCTCGCAACCCATCCGCCATCCACATGAATCACCTGGCCGGTGATATAGGCAGACGCATCGGAAGCGAGAAAGACGACAGGCCCCGCCAGATCTTCGATATCGCCGATCCGTCCAAGCAGGGTCTGGCTGACGATTTCCTCATAGCGTTTCTTGTCGGCCAGCCAGTCTCTGGTCATGGGCGTACGAATGTATGCCGGAGCGATGGCATTGACCGTGATCCCATAAGGCGCCAGCTCGGCTGCCCAAACCTTGGTCAACTGATTGATGCCTCCCTTGCTGGCCGCATAACTGGTCTGCATGGGCATGCCAATCGTCCCCAGAATAGACGAAATATTGATGATTCTTCCCGACTTTTGTTTGACCATCTGACGGGCAACCGCCTGGCCGACGAGAAAAATCCCCTTGAGATTGGTGCTAATCACGCGCTCCCAGTCCTGCTCCTCCACTTCCAGGAGCGGCTTGCGAATGTTCATACCCGCATTGTTGACGAGAATATCGATCCTTCCCCAGGCGGAGACGACCTGGTTCACCATTTGCTCCACCTGCTCTTTTTGCGTGACATCCGCTTGCAGGAAGAGCACCCTGCGCCCGAATTTTTCCAGTTCCCGGCGAGCTTGTTCCCCATCTTCCCTGTTTCTGCCGACTATCGCCAGATCAGCCCCGTAATGCGCCAGGGCCTGGGCCATCCCGTAGCCGATTCCCTTGGTTCCACCTGTCACCAACGCCGTTTTTCCCTGGACATCAAGCGCTGGAATGTTCACCGCTTCACCCCTTTTCCGTCTCTGCCAAGATAAACCCGCGGATTAACCATCCACAACCGGCACTTCGTCACGAAATAATCTTTTCGGCCCGCAGCTTTTCTATCGCGGCATCGTCATATCCCAGTTCCTTCAAGATCTCCTCATTGTGCTCACCCAGCTGCGGTTCCGGCAAACGGACCTGGGCGGCTGTTTCCGACAGCTTGATGGGAAACCCGATCTGCCGGATGGTTCCGAGAACAGGATGATCCACTTCCATGATCATTTGTCGGTGCTGTACCTGCGGATCCCGTGTCATCTCCTCCAGGTTGAGCACCGGTGCGACACAGGTATCCCGGCCCTCAAACACATGCAGCCATTCCTGCAAAGGCTTGGACCGGATGATCTCGCCAATCTCCCGCTTCATCCGCTCCTGCTCCGGCAACGGCGCATCCAACAGCGGGATCAGATCGGGACGGCCGATCGCCTTGCAAAACACTTCCCAGAACTTGGGCTCCAAAGCCCCTACTGAAAGATGCCGGCCATCCGCCGTCTCGTACACGGCGTAACAGGCTTTCCCGCCTGACAGGGGCAATGTCCCCCGTTCAGGCAATTTGCCGGATGCCAGGAACGCCGGCAGGCTGGCCTGTAACCAGGCGATCACCCCGTCCGTCATCGAGATGTCGACAAACTGGCCTTTTCCCGTCTGGTTCCTGGCAAGCAGCGCCAGCAAGATCCCGACCGCCGCCATCATCGCTCCCCCGCCCAGATCGGCCACTTGCACGGAGGGAAGAACGGGATTTCCCTCCCGTTCTCCCTGCAGTCCCAACATGCCCGCATAGCTGAGATAATTGACGTCATGTCCCGGCAAATCAGCATAGGGCCCATCCTGTCCATACCCTGTAATGGCGCAGTAGACCAGCCTGGGATTAATCTCCCGCAAATCGGAATACCCCAGCCCCAAACGATCCATGACCCCCGGACGAAACGACTCAACCAGCACATCCGCCTGCTTGACCAGCTCGCGAAAGACGGCTTTCCCCTTTTCCGTCTTCAGGTTCAGGGCAATACTGCGTTTATTCCTGTTCAGCGAGACAAACATGGCCCCCAACTTCCCCTGCAAAGGCGGCATCCAGCGGGCATAATCCCCCAGATCGGGGTCCTCCACCTTGATCACGTCAGCCCCAAAGTCGGCCAGCAGCCAAGTGCAGAAAGGCCCGGGCAACAATCGCGTCAAATCCAGCACACGAAATGAAGCCAATGGCAACATCACCAAAATATCTCCTCCACTTGTCAAGTTCAGCAATTTCTGGATGTCTTTCCTTATTATAAACTATCTGAATTAACCACCTAAATAAAGCCGCCGGACCTCATCGTTGTTTTTCAGCGCCTCAGGCTCACCTTCCAGGGCGATCCGGCCGTTTTCGAGGACGTACGCATAATCGGCAATCTCCAGGGCCTTGTGGGCGTTTTGCTCCACCAGCAAGATGGACGTCCCCTCTTCATTGATTCGTCGGATGATCTGAAATATTTCCTGGACAATATTCGGCGCCAATCCCAGAGAAGGTTCATCCAGAAGCAGGATCTTCGGACCGCCCATTAATGCGCGGCCAATCGCCAACATCTGTTGTTCCCCGCCACTAAGCGTCCCGGCAAGCTGGTTTAGCCTTTCCTTCAGACGGGGAAACAGGTTCAGAACGCGTTCCATGTCCCGCTTGACCTGTTGATGATCACGGCGGGCGTATGCGCCGATGCGGAGGTTTTCCTCCACGGTAAACAACGGGTAGACACGACGGTTTTCCGGACAGTGAATGATCCTGCGCCGGACGATCTCACTCGGCTTTCTTCGGAGCATCGATTCGCCATCCAACTCATAACGTCCGCTTCTTGGCGTCACCAAGCGGGAAATCGTTTTCAGCGTTGTCGTCTTCCCCGCGCCATTGGCGCCAAGGAGGGTGACAATAGCGCGCGGAGGCACTTTCAACGAAACGCTCTTCAGCGCGTGAACATGACCATAAAAGACAGAGATTCCATCAAGTACCAGCAACCGCATCCACCTCACCCAGATAGGCCTCGATGACCACAGGATTCTTCTGCACCTCGTGGGGAAGGCCTTCAGCAATTTTTTTGCCAAAGTTCATCACGATGACGTAATCGGAGATCTTCATGACCATGGACATGTCATGCTCAATCAGGAGCACCGTATATTTCAACTCTTTCTTAAGAAATAGGATCAATTGGCTCAGCCGTTCCGTCTCCACCGGGTTCATCCCGGCCACCGGCTCATCCAGTAATATCAACTTGGGATCGGCCATCATCGCCCGGCCGATATCCACCATTTTCTGGTACCCAAAAGGCAGGTTATGCACCTCTTCTTCAGCCAGATGGGAAATCCCCAACATCTCCAAGATTTCGCAGGCCCGCTTTTTGGCCTCCCGCTCCTCTTTTCGCACCGAAGGCAAGCGCAAAGCAATGGGAAAAATGTTTTTCTTCATCTTAAGGTGCAGCCCGATGAGCAGATTGTCCAATACGGTCATTTTGGAAAACAACTCCACATTTTGAAAACTCCGGGCGATCCCCAGTTGAATCACCTGATGAGGTTTATACTGCAACAGATTTTGCCCGTTAAAGAACATGTCCCCTTCCACCGGGGTATAAAAGCGGCTGATGCAATTGAAGACGGTGGTTTTTCCCGCGCCGTTGGGGCCGATGATGGAATAAATTTTCCCCTCCGGCACCTCCATGCTCAACCGGTCAATCGCTGTCAAACCGCCAAAGCGGACCGTCACATCCTTAAACGTTAACATACTTTTCTTCGGCCCCCTTCTCCAGCTCTCCTGCCTCTTGCTCCGAAACATCCCCACTCTGCCTTTTCTTGGCGGAAAACAGTTGTCCCAGCGAGACCAGCCCCTGCGGCCTGAACAAAATGATCAGCGCCATCGCCAGGCCGATCACCAGGTTGGTCACCCCGACAAACTGGCTGGTGAAGTGGGGAATCAAGGTGAAAAGCACCGCTCCGAGAATGGCGCCCGGCAATGAAGCAAGGCCTCCCACCACAATCATCGCCAGAAGCATGAACGAAGTGGTGGCCGTAAAGTCATTGGGGCTGATGAAACCGACCCAGTAACCGTAAAGGCCGCCAGCCAGCCCGGTAAAAAAGGCGCTGATGACAAACATCACGGTTTTGTAAAAGGCGACGTGAATGCCCATCGCCTGCGCCGCCACCTCGCTTTCCCGGATCGCGACAAAGGCTCTCCCCAATGCGCTTCTCAGGATGTTGTAAATGATCCAGGTAATCAGCACGATGCTCACCACAACCACGTAGTAAAACTTGAATTCGGTATCGAAAAGCACGGGTTTGTTGACGAAAATGCCCGAATACCCGCCCGTCAGATCATCCCAGTTCAAAGCGATCTGCGGGATGGACAAGCCAAAGCCCAATGTCGCCACAGCCAGAAAATGCCCGCGCAAGCGAACGGCCGGCAGCCCGATCAACAATCCGATTAAGCCGGTAACCACTCCCGCCAGGAGCAATGCCAGGATGAAAGGCATGCCCACTTTGGTCGACAAGATGGCTGCCGCATACCCGCCAACCGCCAAAAAACCGGCGTGCCCCACCGACACCTGGCCACCGAAACCGGTCAGCAGGTTCAATGCCATCGCGGCAATGGCATAAATACACATCATGGCAAACAGCGTCATGTAATAGTTGGACTTTCCTACCAAAAACGGATAAACCGCCAGAAGGACCAACAAAACAACCAATGCAATCGGTTTCCATCTCAATCTCACGCTATCACCACACCTCTCCGCCATACGCTTTTCCTAGCATGCTTTGCATACTGCATACTTTGACATCACACTTTGTTGATGACACGGGCACCAAACAATCCCGTCGGCCTGACATAAAGGATGAGAATGATCAAAAGGAAAATGAACGCCGTCTTCAGTTCGGCAGAAACATAAAACGTGATCAGGTTTCCGACCACTCCAATGATCAAACCGCCCAAGATCGCGCCGGGAAGACTAATAAACCCTCCCAAAACGGCGGCAGCGAAAGCCATAATCAATACATCCGCCATAAAGTTGGGATCCAGCATCGTCGTCGGGGCCGTCAGCATCCCTGCGACACCGCCGAGAACCGTGCCAACCACCCACGTCCAGGTAAAGACGCTGCTCACCTGTATCCCCATCAATTCCGAGGTCATCGTATCCTGCGAGGTGGCGCGCATCGCGAGTCCGATTTTGGTATAGCGGAACACGGCAAAAAAGAGCAACATCAACGCCAGCGTCACGGCCACAACAAACAACTCATTGGGGGTCACATAAATTCCGGCCAGCTGGTAAGGGCTTCCCGGAACCGCTTCCGGAAAACTGGTCGGCGTATATCCCCAAATGATCCCCGCCAGCCCGTGAAACACCATGTACAACCCGAGGGTCAGGACAATCTGGTTCAGCACCGGTGCCTGTTGCACCGGACGCATAAAGAGGAATTGCACCACCATCCCGAACACCGCCGCAAACAGGAGCGCCAGGAGAAAGGAAACGCCATACGAAAAACCTTGCTTTTCCAAAAAGACATAGGCGACAAACGTGGTGACCATCGCCATCTCACCCTGGGCAAAATTGACCACATCGGTCGTCCGGTAGATCAGGACCAGCCCGAGCGCTGCCAGCCCATAGATACAACCAAAGATCAGTCCACTGACAATCAATTGCCAAACCAACAAACACCCCTCCATTCCTCTGAATCTATCGCGAAAAAGAGGAGCGGGGGACAACCATCTTCCCCCACCCTTATGTTCCTCTCCTTTGCCTCTGCCCGGTCAGTCTTCATATGTGATCTTGCCGGTGGCCGGATCATAATGGATGATTCCGGTTATCGGCACGATTTTGCCATCCTTGGCTTCCGTCATGAACAGTGACGTCAGGCCATAGCGGTACTCCGGCGTGTAGGTGACGCTGGGGTACAACGAGCCATCCCATTTGTCCAGGGTCTCCAGCGCCTTGATGTAATTCTCCCAGCTCAAATCGTCGCCGGCCCGTTTCAGCCCTTCGACAAATATCTGGGCGGCCACCCATCCCCACTGGGCGTTGCCGTTATAAGTGGAATTGGGAAAATCCTTCGTAAACCGTTCCTTGTACAGCTTCATATCCGGATCATCGGAATCATCCGCCATCGGCATCGATGCGGAGCTGATCACCCCTTCCCAGATCTCTTCACCAGCCAGCTTGAACAGGTTGGTGTCGTTTGCGCCCACCGAACAGACGATCATGGGAATATTCGTCGCATTGATCTTGTGCATCTCCTTGCGCAAGCTGGCCGCGGGTTTGGGTGTCGCAAAAGCGAGGATCACATCGGGCTTGGATTTTTGAAGCTGCTGGGCCTGAGAGCTGAAATCCGCATCAGTCACCAGGAAAGGCACTTCGGCGACAACTTCCAGCCCATTGTATTTTTTGATCGCCTCCTTGGCCCCTTCCAGCCCCTCCTTGCCGAAATCATCGTTCTGGTAGGCGATGGCCACTTTTTTCGCGCCCATCTTGTTCACGGCGTAGTCCACGTATATGGCTGCCTCCATCCGGTAATTCATCAGGTAGCCAAAGTAGTTTTTCACGGGCGGGTTGACAAATTGATCTGCTCCCGAAGAAACAGCCACCACCGGGATCCCTTTTTCGACAAGATACGGTTTGACTGCTGCGTTACAGGGAGTGCAGACATTCCCCACCAGTGCAAACACCTTGTCCTCCTCCACCAGACGCTTGGCGGCAGGCACCGTTTTCGACGGCTGATACTGATCATCGTAGGCGATCAATTTCAATTTCCGCCCATTGACTCCGCCGTTTTCGTTCACATAATTGAAATAGGACTGTATCCCCTGCCGGATCAGATCATACTGCGCAGCCGGTCCGGTCTGCGGTCCGATATGACCCACAAGAATCTCGCTGTCAGTCACGCCCTGCGCCTGCTGCTTCGGTTGATTCCCGGCATCTCCCCCCTGCTGGTTATTTCCAGGAGAAGTGTTGGCGGGCTGATTTCCCCCACAGGCCGTGATGATCAAAAGCAGTACTAAAGTAATAACTCCTCCGACAAACGTGAGCCGTTTCCGTCGCATCATTCATCCTCCTGTATTTATATTTTGTAATTTTCAGATTTTTAGTTAAAAACTACACATTCTTCTTGATTTCCCCCTTTCCCCCCTTTCAACGGATACCTCCCATCGTGATAAGAATGCGCTTTCATTTCGTGTAACGGCACTTAAAATTTTTCTTTATTGAGAGAAATATAATCTATGTATTGTTGCTTTGTCAATAATTAATTTATGTTATTTTATGATATTGATATTATTAATATATTGATATCAATATATTGATATCACTAATGAAAAAGAGTGGAAAAATCCACCCTTTCTTTACAAAAGGAACCTGTTAGATTCCTTTTTTTCAAATCAACCAGATTCAACCGGACTGCCGTTCCACCAGTTCCGCCGCATACATCATCAAATTCCGCACCATCTCCCCAAATGAGGCAAACCGCTCATCCTGCGTCTTTCCTATCTTCCAGCGATAGTAGATCTGCTGCAGGACGACCGCCAGTTTGAAGTGCGCAAAAGTGAGGTAGTAATCGATGTTGGATACATCGCGGCCCGTCTTTTGCGCATAACGTTCGATAAACTCCTCCCGGCGGATAAACCCTGGTGTAGTGGTGATGGTAGGCAGGCCTCGCTTCAACAGTTCCGGATCATCGGCCAGCACCCAGTATCCCAGCGTCACTCCCAAGTCAAACAGGGGATCGCCAATCGTGGCCATCTCCCAATCCAACACTGCCACCACCTGCGAGAGATCCTGAGACATCAACATGTTGTTCAGCTTGAAGTCGTTATGCACAATCGTGGTGCCCCGGCTGACGGGGAGATGGTCCAAAAGCCACCGGGATACCCGGTCGACAACGGGAATCTCCTCTGTCCGGACCCGTTCGTATCGGCCTATCCAGCCCCTGACCTGCCTTTCCAGGAAACCTTCGGGACGGCCAAACTCCTCCAGGCCAGCCTCCCGGTAATCCACCTGGTGCAGCTGGACCAGCGTATCTACGACGGCATAGGAAATTTGGCGGCAGACCGCTTCATTCACCGCAACCCCCGGCGGAAACTGGCGATCCAGCACAACCCCCTTCTTTCGTTCCATCACATAGAAGGGCGCGCCGATCACCGACTCATCCTCGCAAAACACATACGGCTTTGGAACCAACGGAAAAACCGGGTGAAGGCGCATCAGCAACTGCGATTCACGCTTCATATCGTGTGCCTTCGGGGGCAATGGGCCAAAAGGCGGCCGCCGCATCACCGCTTCCCAATCGCCAATCCGAATGAGATAGGTCAGGTTGGAGGCGCCGGAAGGAAATTGCCGAACTTCCATCGGCAGATCCGCCGGAACGCCTTCTACGTGTTCAAGCAAATAACGTCGCACCGCTTCTCTGTCAAAATCTTCGCCCCGTCGGACAGCAATGGTCTCCTCCAACAATGTTCCACTCATCCTTCCTCTCGTACTTTCAATTTCATCAAATCCCAATTTGCTGGATTTCCATTCGACTTTAAGATATCTTCTGTTGATTGTCAATATTTCCTCCCAAAAAATCAGGATTGACATCCATTGCAAAAATGTATATATTGTATATGCACACTAATATAAACATATACATTATAATCACTCTGCAGAGGAACGTGGTTCATGAAAATCATCATTTCAAACGCCGGCAAGGAACCAATCTATGAGCAAATTAAAAGGCAACTGAAGGAAAGCATTCTCAAGGGGGAACTGAAAGAAGGCGACCTTCTCCCTTCCATCCGGCAGTTGGCCAAAGATCTGCACATCAGCGTGATCACCACCAAAAAGGCTTATGAAGAGCTGGAAAAGGAAGGGTTGATCACCTCCGTCGTCGGCAAGGGATCGTTCGTCGCCGGACAAAGCCGGGAATTCTTGCGCGAAAAGCGTTTGAAGTTGGTCGAGGAAAAGCTGGCCGAGGTGGTCGCCGAAAGCAAGGCGTTAAACATTGACCTCAATGAATTGCAAGAGATGCTGCGCTTGCTTTACGAAGAATAAACCACAGATATTTAGACGGATTTGAGAAAGAGTTTTGAGAAAGAGGTTTAGAGAAAGAGCTTGTAAAGGGGGACCTCACCATGGATGATGTCGTCGTCTTTGACCAGGTCAGCAAGTCATATGGCGGTTTTCAACTGGACAGCCTCTCTTTTTCGCTTAAAAAAGGGTATATCCATGGCTTTATCGGCCCCAACGGAGCCGGCAAAACCACCACCATCAAGCTGATGATGAACCTGATCAAACCAGATACCGGTTCCATCCGGATCTTCGGGATGGACAGCCGGCATCAAGGAAAGGAGATCAGACAGCGGATCGGGTTTGTCTATGCGGAAAATCACTTTTACGAATATTTGACAGTGGAACAGATGAAGCGGGTCATCGCCTCTTTTTATCCGACGTGGAATGAAGCTGCATTCAATCGTTACCTCAGGATGTTCGGCCTGCCGGCCAAACGCAAAATTAGACACTTGTCGAAAGGGATGAAAATGAAGTATTCGATCGCCCTGGCCCTCTCCCACGATGCCGATTTGATCATCATGGATGAACCCACTTCCGGCCTGGATCCGGTTGTCCCTCGTGAAATCCTGGAACTTTTGTCGGAAGTAATCCAGGATGAAAACAAGACGGTCTTTTTTTCCACGCACATCACGTCGGATCTGGAGCAAATCGCCGATTATATCACCTTCATTCACGACGGCCGAATCCGCTTCAGCCAACCGAAAGACGAGATTCTCGATCAGTATCGCATCGTCAAAGGAGCGAAGGAGCTGCTCACACCGGACACCCGAAAGCTGTTTGTCGGGTTGCGTGAATCGCCATACGGATTTGAAGGGTTGACCATTGAGCCCGATGAGGTTCGCCGGCGCTTTCAGGATCAGGTGATCTGCGAAATCCCCTCATTAGAGGAGATCATGGTACTGACCGTAAAGGGCCATCAGCAAACAAGAGGTGAAAAAAGATGACAAGCTTGCTTTACAAGGAGTTTATGTCATTGCGAACCGTGATTTTTGTGTATCTGTTGGGTTTAGGAGTCTTGCTCTTCGTTACAACAATTATGAATGAGAATGGTTCAGCCTTCCTTCTCCCTGTCGCTGGTCTCTCGTGGTTTTTCATAATGAGCATCGCGGCTCAGGAAGAAAAAAACGATAGCCACATCCTGATCAACAGCCTGCCGGTCTCCCGGAAACAAGTGGTCGCGGCAAAGTATCTGTTTTCCATTCTGGCCGGACTGGTTTTCATCGGGATCGCCCTGATGGTTCACCCTTTGTTCAACCTGTCTTCCCAGGGAACCAACATGTTCGACGTGGTCTTAACGATGGCCGCCACCGGCTGGTTTGCCGCCATCTATTTCCCGATGTATTACTGGCTGGGGCCGCGTTTTGTCCAAATCAGCATGTTTATCCTCTTCATTCTGGTGTTCGCCATCTTGCCCCCGGTGTTCAACCTGGGAATAAAACATGATTTCTGGGGGCTTGGGGACTGGCTCCGGTCTGCATCACTCAACGTTCTGGCCGTTATCTTGCTCCTCTTGACAACCATCGTCCTACTGGGTTCCTGGGCCCTGTCGGCGCGCATCTACGAAAAAAAAGACCTTTAAGAGAGGTGAATCGATCAAACATCACCTTAAGCATTTCTTCCTTTCCGTAGTTCCAGTTTGGCCACCGTCCTGCGATGCACTTCATCCGGACCGTCGGCAATGCGCAGGACGCGTGAACGCGCCCAGAAATAGGCCAAAGGAAAATCCTGGCTGACCCCGGCACCCCCGTGTGCCTGAATCGCCCGATCCAGGACGCGTAATGCCACATTCGGGGCCACCACTTTGATCATGGCGATTTCCGCACGGGCGGCTTTATTGCCTACCGTATCCATCATGTAAGCAGCCTTCAGCGTCAACAGGCGGGCCTGTTCGATTTCGATTCTGGAATCGGCTATCCATTCCTGGATGACGCCCTGTTCGGCAAGCGGTTTGCCAAACGCGACACGTTCCTTCACCCGCCGGCACATCAGCTCCAGCGCCCGTTCCGCCACGCCGATCAAACGCATGCAATGGTGAATGCGCCCAGGTCCCAGCCTTCCCTGCGCAATGGCAAACCCTTTGCCCTCTCCCCACAAAATGTTCGAGGCCGGCACACGCACATTGTCAAAGATAATCTCTGCATGGCCGTATGGCGCGTCATCATAGCCGAACAAGGTTAAATGCCGGACAATTTTTACACCCGGTGTGTCGATGGGAACCAAAATCATCGATTGCTGCTCATGTTTGGGCGCATTGGGATTGGTTTTGCCCATAACGATAAGAATTTTGCAGTTGGGATGCAAGGCTCCGGTCGACCACCATTTTCTCCCGTTGATCACATACTCATCCCCGTCCCGGACAATTTGTGCTTGGATATTGGTTGCATCCGAAGAAGCGACGTCCGGTTCCGTCATCACAAAGGCGGAACGAATCTCGCCATTGAGCAGGGGAACGAGCCATTGTTCCTTCTGTTCCGGGGAGCCATACAAGACAAGCGTTTCCATGTTTCCCGTATCCGGCGCCGAACAGTTGAACACTTCCGAAGCAAAGGGCACACGCCCCATGATTTCAGCCAGCGGGGCATATTCCAGATTGCTCAGGCCGGCCCCGTATTCTTCGTGAGGCAAAAACAGGTTCCACAGGCCGGCAGCCTTGGCCTTCGCCTTCATTTCTTCCATCAGCGGCGGAACGGTCCACCTGTTTTCCAATTGTTGCAGCTGCTCGTAGTATTTTTTCTCATTCGGATATATGACTTCTTCCATAAACTCCATCAGGCGTGCCCGCAGCTTTTGAACCTTCTCCGAGTATTCGAAGTGCATGTTTCCCCTCCAACTATCTCATTCTAGTAAAATTCTGGTACGATAATAAATATAATATAATGTTAGAAATACGAAAAGAGTGGGCCATGCAAAGCACCACTCCTTAAAAAGCTGTCTGTTCTTAAAAAGCGAACTCATGGACGCGATGTTGAAATCATGGATGCGATGTTGAAGTTTTGAGGCCGCCATCAGAAAAAATACGTTCTTCTTGTATGTTCCCCTCTTGATCGAGGTAGTACAGCGTGTACCCGTCCGCTGTGCCTTGGTCTGACCAAGAAATAAACAGCTGCATGAACATCAAACCGTTTTGGAGTCCATCAACATCTACGGCATCCATTCCGCCGTCGTCAAAAGAATAGCCTTCTTTGGCAGGATAGTCATATCTCCACAACTTCCCGCCTTCTTTGGCATTTGGCACCTCTGCGTGGTCGGTTCCGAACAAGTTCTCGATTTCTTTCTGTGTGCGTCCAATCGTCATGTGGCTTGCCATGTAACTGACCATGCGCCGGACTTGTTCCTTCAAGCGTTCAAATTGTTCCTTTGATGGATACCCGGCTTGTAATGCCAGGCCTTTTTCAATCGATTTCAATGCCTCCTTCGATTGATAGGTTTTTCGTTGCGCATCTGCAAGATAATACCAATAAATGGCTTGATCAGGATGATTAATCGTTTGCTCCTCATAATACGCAACCACTTTTCGGAAATAACCGGGGTATACATCTTCTGCCGGAATCATCTCCTGTCGGCTTGGATCCCAACGGTAAACCTCCACCTGGTAAGCTGACCCCACGTCTTTTTTCCAAATGGCGATTTCCGCCTGTTTATTCTCTCCCTTGGTTGAAGGCATTTGCTCTACGTCTAAGTTGATGTGATAAGCGATATTCGTCAACAATTCCAGGCTGCCATTCCGCCATTGATAAATGTCCAGGCCTTTTCCGGCATCAGCCCCCATCACCCAACCCAACAGCACTTCCGGATGGCCGTCGCCCGTCACATCGGCAAACCCCGCATAATCGACTGCATGCCCCAGACCTCTTGTTGTCCAAATCAATTTCCACTGTTTATTTTGTTCCTTCAATAATGCCGCCGACAAACTTTTTTGGCTTTGCGCGGTCTGTTCGTAAACCACCAACGCCTCATCGATGCCGTCCCCATCCAGGTCCCGAAATTGAATCGCTTGGCTCCCTTCCGGGTTGGCCGCCGCAAGCAGTCTGGCACCAGCAGGCAACCGCTTTTGAATGTCTATTCTCAATTCATCTTCGTGTTCTTTATCATCTAAAACCGTCGGCGGTTTAATCGTATCCCCCGGCGGAGGAAGCATGCCGCATCCTCCCAGCACAAGGAACGATGCGAACGCCACACCTACCCATCTCAATATTGGCATCGATGTTGCCCCCTTCTGTTGTCACCCATGCAAAACCTTCGTCAGTACGGGAGGAAAACTTGAACTTTTGTCCCTGTTCCTTCTTTACTGTCAATGACGATCTGACCACCATGCAGTTTGATCATTTCTTTCGCAATCGCCAAACCCAAGCCGCTTCCTGCAACATTGCTCGTCCCTTTATAAAATTTTTGAAATACATGGGGCAACTCATCCTCAGGAATGCCAATTCCAGTATCCTCAACCGTGATAATCACGTGTTCTTCCGTCTTGCTCGCATGGACATACACATGTCCATGCGGTTCGGTAAACTTAAACGCGTTGTCGACAAGGTTGATCAGAACTTGTTTCAAACGATACTCGTCGGCGGAAATGACAGGAAGCTGGTCATCCGCCTTGACTTGAAATATCAAGCTTTGCCGGAGTGCCCTTGGCTTGAGTTGCTTTTCCAGCCACATCAGCAATTCCGGAATGTGAAGCGGTTCCTTACGCAAAACGATCCTCCCCGCCTCAAACTTGGAAAAATCCAACAATTCTTCAACCAGCCGGCTCAAACGATCGCTCTCTTGCTCAATCACCTCAAGCCCGTCCTCCAGTTTCATCCGCTGGTCATGTTTTCCGGTCCGCAGCGTGATTGCCCAACCTTTGATGTTTGTCAACGGGGTGCGCAGTTCGTGTGAAATGGATGAGATGAACTCATTCTTCAGTTGCTCGCTCCGCGAGATTTGGCTCACCATCAGATTCAAGGTATCAGCAAGCTTTCCCATCTCATCGTTATAACGCTTCTTCGCACGGACCGAAAAATCCCCTTCCGCCATCTTTTCAGCCGCTTTTGTCAAATCGATGACCGGACCGACAATCGTCTTCGCTAAAAACCAACTGATCGCGGCCACCAGCGCAACCACCATTAGGCCAATCAACACCAACACAATGGCAAGGGTTTGGATCGCGTCCTCCACACCAGTCAAGGATGTGACAAACCGCACCACCCCGACCGTTTGCCCGTGATGGATAAGAGGATAAGACACCGCGAGGACAGGCTCGCGCGTAACCGGCATCGTGCCTTTCCAGCTCCCAGGTTCTCCCGCAAGAGCCTGTTGCACATCCGGGTCACGGTTGAACGAAAGATTGGATGGCAAGCCGTTCGTATCTTGCAGCAATCGCCCGGAAGCATTCAAAATCTGTACTTGCGCGCTCGTATGAAGAGAAAAATTATCCAGCAATTCTGCACTTCGTTCTTCCCAATGTTCGTCAGCCAAATACCGCTCAAACAGATGAGCAGACATTTCAGCATGACTAGCCAATATCATTTTGATATTTTGTTCGTAATAATACCTGATTGAAAAAATGAGGGCGATTTCGAGAAATAATACCGTAAGCAAAATCACAATGAGGTAGCTCCCCACCAATCTAACCTTGATCCCGCTCAACTGAATCGCCCTTTCGCCAGCGATATCCCAGCCCCCAAACGGTCTCGATAAATTTTGGCCGGGACGGATCAGCTTCAATCTTTTCCCGCAGTCTGCGAACATGGACATCCACCGTTTTCGGGTCACCCACAAAATCCTGCCCCCAAACCAGATCGAGCAGTCGATCCCGGTCCAAAGCATGGCCCGGATTTTCCATGAAAACCTTCATCATCTGAAACTCTTTTGGTGTCAATTCCACAGGATGCCCCGCTTTATAACATTCGTTCGCGGTCAAGTCCAACGTGAAAGGGCCGGAGCGAAGCACTCTCCGGCGAGTTTCGGAGGCACCTTTTGTCCGCCGTAAAATGGCCTTCATGCGAGCCACAAGTTCCAATGGGTTGAACGGTTTGACGATATAATCGTCAGCGCCAAGTTCCAGTCCCGTCACCTTGTCCATGTCCTGTCCCCGTGCGGTGAGCATCAGGATCGCCATTTCGGGATGCGCCGCCCGGAGCCGTCGGCAAATGTCGAATCCGTTCATGTCGGGAAGCATGATGTCCAGCACCACAACATCCGGCATGAGCCGATCCGCCATCGCCAACGCCTCTGCGCCAAAAGCCGTCTCGGCCACTACAAAGCCGCTCCGCTCCAAATTGATGACGACAAAGCGCCGGATATGCTCATCGTCCTCGACGACCAACACCTGATTGCGCTCAGCAGTACCCATCGCCGCCTCCATTTTGATTCGGTCATGTATAAACCTACCATACAACAAGATAAAACAGACGATGTAAAAACAGGAAACAGGACTTCCTCATATTATATTTCTTCTTCTTTTACGGAACCGTCCGGCATCACGCGATACTCATGTATCATCCCGTCAGCACCCAGATAATAATACGCAAACGATTTAACCTCTCCCTTTTCGTCAAAGCTGACAAACAACTGGGAAGCGAGCGATCCTTGGCGGAGGCCTTCCAAATCAACCGCATCCAGATTCCCTTCCACATGGAACTCATATCCTTCTTTCTTTCCGAAATCATAACGCCACGTTTCATCATCATCCATACCATACACTTCGGTATACACCGTCCCGAAGAGGCGCTTCACTTCTTCCTTGCTCATCCGCTGCTTTAAGTTTTGTTTGACAAACGCAAGGTCAACCGCCTTCTCCGCTTCTTCTACGGCAGAATGCTCACCTGTCAGGCCATCCGCATTCGAAACCTTCTGGTTACCCGCATTGGCATCCGCCTCGTTACCCGCATTTGCATCTGTGTCAGTCATCGCACCATCCACCTTGTTTGCGTCTCCAGCCTTTGCGTCTCCAGCCGCTGCATTTCCCGCATGGACGCCCGTCTCCTTTTCGAGATTGATGTCCGCTTCCTTTCCCGGATTCATCCCTGATGCATTGGGATCGTGGCCACAACCACTCATGAATGCAACGCACATGCACGCCACAGCAATAACGATGCTCCGCATTCTCATCAGATTATCCTTCCTTTCTTAATATTGTATTTTTCAACTTGCAACGTTCCGCATCCATGCTCATTTTATCTGTCAGCAGGCAAAAGAGGGTTACCAAATGGTTAAAAAACGTCGCGAAAAAGTAAAGCGGACCCTGAAAAAGGTCCACTTAAGGATCCTGTAGGATTCGTTGATCATCGCCCGGATGCTGTGATGATTTAATATGATTTAATATTTCGAAAAATAGACACATCAACTGGCGCATTATCTTGTCTGGTGCGCTTCACGCAACACCCGTTTCAGCACCTTGCCGGCGGCATTGCGGGGAAGTACCTCCACAAACTCCACGATGCGGGGTTTCTTGTAAGAAGCCAGATGTCTGGTGCAATGGGCGATCACTTCTTCCGCAGTTAATTGTGCACCCGGCTTTGGAACCACCACCGCCTTGACTGTCTCTCCCCAGGTTTCATCCGGCACACCGATGACGGCCGCCTCCAGGATCCCTGGATGGGTGTAGAGCACCTCCTCGATCTCTGCCGGATAGATATTTTCTCCACCGCTGATGATCATATCCTTCTTCCGGTCCACCACATACACAAACCCTTCCTCGTCCATCCGCACCAAATCGCCGCTGTGGAACCAACCGCCGCGGAAGGCCTCGGCCGTCGCCTCAGGATTTTTGTAGTACTCCTTCATGACAGTGGGCCCCCGGTAAACAATCTCACCAACCTCTCCCACCGGCACATCGTTCATCTCGTCATCCACAATGCGCACTTCCACATTCAACGCCGGCTTGCCGACCGATGTCGTCTTGCGCAGGATATCTTCATGGCCGAGCACCGTGGCACAAGGGCTCATCTCAGTCTGCCCGAATGCTTCATACAAGTTGGCATTGGGGAAGTAATGCATGATCCGTTTCTTCAGTTCCAGCGGACAAATCGCCCCACCGGTCGAACAGGAGGTCAACGAGCTCAGGTCATACTGTTCAATATTCGGGACTTGGAAAAGAAAATTCCACATCGCCGGCACGAGAAAGAGTTGCGTGATCCGCTCCGCCTGGATGGTTTCCAGAATCTTCACTGGCTCAAACTCGCGGTGAATCACCGTCGTCCCTCCAAGCAGGGTGGTCGTCACCAGTGTCGACATGGCCGCCACATGAAAGAGCGGCGGGACGACCAACTGCTTGTTCTGTGGCCTCAGGCCGGAAAAGGCGATCATGTTCATTGAATTCATGTACAGGTTCTTGTGGGTCAGCACCGCCCCCTTGGGACGGCCGGTTGTTCCTGACGTGTAAACGATCATGCAGGCATCGTCATCTGTGAGCCTTTCACAAGGAGTAAAGGAAACCGGTTGTTCAAAAATGGACTTATACCGGACCATTCCAGGAACCTCGTCCTGGCTTCCGACCACCACGATCGTTTCCACCTGCGGCAGTCGCTGGCGGATCGCTTGAATCGTCTCTACAAATTCACGACCGATAAACAGGATTTTGCTATCAGAATGATTTACAATGTAATCGATTTCATCACCTGCCAATCGAAAATTGATCGGCACGCCCACTGTTCCGGCCAGGGCCACCGCAAAGAAAACTTCAGGAAATGCCAGTTCATTCCGGAGAATAAAGCCAACCTTGTCATCGTAACCCAAACCTTGCGCCTGAAGCCATCCGGCCAGATGGAGCACCCGTTGCTCCATCTGGCGATAGGTCAAACGCTGTTCTTCATATACATAGGCTTCCATATCCGGAGAGCGGAAAGCCGCCCTCCGCAGCGCCTCTCCAACCAGCAGTTGTTGCGAATGCCTCAGAGTGGATGTTGTCATGTTCCCCCTCCTTTCGTTCTCACCGGTTTTCCAAACCTGTTTCCTGTTACCAACCGAGCGCCACGGCCGCTTTTTCCCGGTAAAGGCTCGGCGAGCCCAGATAGTTCTCAAGCGCACGCGCCCGCTTGATGTAGAGGTGGCAGTCGTACTCCCATGTAAAGCCCATGCCGCCGTGGTTCTGGATGTTGTGACCGGCCACCCGGATGTAGGATTCGTTGATCATCGCCCGGGCGCTGTAGATGGCCGCCTCTTGATCCGGCGCGCCATTTTCCAGGGCCCATGCCGCGTAATAGGTCAACGAACGGGCGCTCTCAAGGTCCAGCTTCATCTCCACGATCCGGTGCTTGATGGCTTGGAAGCGGCCGATGGGCTGCCCAAATTGCTTCCGCGTCTTGGCATATTCGGTGGACATCTCCACCGCCTGCGCCATCCCTCCCACCATCGTCGCACAGAGCGCCACATGGAGGTGCTTCAATCCTTCCTGCAGGAGTACCCACCCCGCCTGCTCAGGGCCCAGCCGTTGCGACTGCGGGAATCTCACCTCATGAAATTGCACTTCCGCCCAATCCCTCGTCTGATCAAAGCTTTTCAGGACCCGCGCTGACAAACCGGCCGTCTCCCTGTCCACCAGGAAAAGTGTCAGGCCGGATTCCGCGCTTCCCTGCGCCGTCCTCGCCAGCACAATCAGGGTATCTGCCTGATCGCCATGCGGGACCAGCGTCTTTGCGCCGTTGAGGATATAATCTTCCCCCTCTTTTTTTGCCGTCATCTGGATGTCGCCGGCGGCAAACCGGCCGGCAGGCGGCTCGTGACACGCCAGCGTAACCATCCGCTTACCTTCCGCAATGTCGGAAAGATACCGCTGTTTCTGCTCCTCAGACCCGTACATCTCCAGCAAGGGCACGGCCAGGGCCATCGTTTCCGGATACAGCCCCGGAGCCACGACACGGCCCAGCTCCTCGAGAATGGGCACCAGCGACAAGGGACCCTGTCCGAGTCCGCCATACTGCTCGGGAACATTCACGCCCATAAACCCGAGCTCCGCCATTCCTGTCCACAATTGGCGCAGCACTTCCCGCTGTCCTTCCATGTACTGGCGTGCCAGGCCGGTCCCGCCTTTGGATTCCAGATACTGGCGCATCGTCTGCTGAAACATTTCCTGTTCCGAATTCAATGCAAAATCCATCTTGCATCCACCTCCACACAATAATCGCCGGACCTTGTCACGACCGAACCGGACACCACAGGTCGTCCAGGGATCAAAACTTCACATCCTTCGGCAATCCGAGAATCCGTTCCGCCACGATGTTCTTCTGGATCTCGGAAGTGCCTCCTTCAATGGTATGCCCAAAGGCGCGAAGGTAACTGTTCTGCCAAATCGGATTGACCAGGGCGTCTTCCCGCCACAGCGAGCTGTAGGCCCCCTGCAGGGAGACCGCATAACCCAGCAATTCCTGGATCAGGGCGCCGCTCAGCAATTTGTCCATCGAACCTTCCGGACCGGGATGACCGGTTTTCAACTGCTTGGTCAGGTGCCGGTAATAGGTATACAGCGCCGCTTTGGTGCGGGCGTAATAATCGATCAGCCGCTGACGGACAAACGGATCCTTGATCAGTGGCTGCCCGCCCTGCTCCAGGCGCTTGGTCATCTCCACCAGTTCTTCAAACTGCCCCTGCAAACGGAATACCCAACGGGCAATGCCCACCCGTTCGTGACCGAGCAGGATCAACCCAACTTTCCAGCCGTCATCCACCTCGCCGACAATGTCCGCATCCTCGGCAACCGCGTCGTTAAAAAACACTTCGTTAAAATCATATTGGTCGTTCATCTGATGGATTGGACGCGTCTCCACACCCGGCTGGTGCATGTCGACGAGAAATGCCGTGATCCCCTCATGCTTCTTGCCCGTATTGGAGGTTCGTGCCAGCAAAAAACAGCGATCCGCCACGTGGGCATAACTGGTCCAGATTTTCTGGCCATTAATCACCCAGCGTCCGTTTTTGCGCTCCGCCCGCGTCTGAATGGCCGCCAGGTCGGAGCCCGCATTGGGTTCAGAATACCCCTGGCACCAAATCTCCTCGCCGCTCAGGATCTTGGGCACATATTTTTTCCGCTGCTCCTCCGTGCCGATCTGCAACAGCGTCGGTCCTACCATCCAGATCCCAATCGAGTTGAGCACCGGAGGCGCTTTCACGCGCGCCATCTCCTGTTCATAAATCACTTCTTCGATCAGCGTGGCACCCCGACCGCCGTATTCCTTCGGCCAGGAAATGCCAGCCCAACCGCCCTCGTAGAGCTTCCGCTGCCACTGGCGGAGAAACTCGGTTCGTTCAAATCGGTCTTCCGGCAGGGTAACCTTTCCCTCCAGCCATCCCTCCGGCAGGTTCTCCTCCAGCCATTGCCGCAATTCCATGCGAAACTTCTCTTCCTCGGGAGAAAATGAAAAGTCCATCCTGCAATCCCTCCTTAAGAGTCGTGACTTTGGAATCAGGTCAGGCCACTCTTTTGAAAAAGAGATTCATTGTTGGAAATATAAATACAAGACGAGTATATCACAATAAATCCTTTTTGAGGAATAATTGGCACAACAATTATAAACCAAAGTTTTGAATTAAAACATTGACACGACGGTCCGTCCGTCATATGATGGATCAAGATAATATTCTCTATATTTTATATTTTGTTTTGTTTTCTTTTTGTTTTTATCTTGATTCTTTTTTCTGGATAAGGAGGCGATCATCCCATGGCGACCAATGGAATCGTTCGTCTGTTGCGAAGGGAGGTGAAACGTCGCGAGCTGGCAGTATACCCTACTGGAAAATACCGTCTGTTCCTGCTTTTTGTCGTCGTCCTGGCCAACATCGTAGCCAGTTACGAGGGAAATCTGGCGCCCATTGTCCCCTTGCTGATCAAGGAGCTCGGCATCACATCCCTGATTTACGGGCAATTGAATGCGATTACACTTTTGTTTACGGCAATCGTCGTCCTCTTTATCGGTCCTTATGCCGACCGTTTTGGACGGTCGCTCTTTGTGGTCGCGGGAATCCTTGTCACGGCCATCTTTATCTTCGTCATGACGGGAATCGACACCGTTGCCGAATTCCTGATCGTCAAGATCATTTTGGGTATCACGGATGCCGTGGCGCTGGGGCCGGTGGCCGGGCTGGTTCGGGATTTTTCCCCGCAGATGAGCCGTGGCATCGCCTTCGCCTTCTGGTCGATGGGACCTGTCGGCGGCCCTTTCATCGCCAACGGCGTGGCCGCCGTCACTCTTCCGATGTTCGGAACCTGGCAGTCCCAGCTGTATATCATGGGCAGCATCTGTCTCCTGCTGTGGGTCGTGGTTTTTCTCTTTCTGCGGGATTTGTCTCCCGAACTCCGGGGGCGGGTGGTCACCCATGAATCAGAGGCGCACGCGCAGGTTCAACCGGAACAATCAACCGACCCGGCCGGGCTTCCGGAAGAAAAAATCACCCTGCGAAGGGCGTTGAAAATTCCCCTTGTCTGGCTTCAGCCCCTGGGGATGGCCCTGTTTCTGCTGATCTACTTCACCATGCTGGTTTACGGTCCCCTGTTCTTTACGGAGACGTACAAGGTGGATGAGGCGATCGCCGCACGACTGACGATGTTTTTCTGGGTAGGAACATTCATCGGGCTGATTGGTTCCGGCTGGCTGTCTGACCGGTTGCGATTGCGAAAAATTGTCACCACCACGGGCGCGCTCGTGGCTGCCATCTTCAACCCGATCTGGATTCTCTACGGGATGACGCCGGAAACCAGCCAGAATCTGGTCGCCTTGTGTTCCTTCCTAGCCGGCGTGACAGGCGCTTGCGCATATTCTTCCTGGATGGCCATGTATTCTGAAAATCTGGAACAGATCGACCCGTGCATCCAGGCCACCGGCTGGGGCGTCTTCGGCTTTGCGATGCGGGCAATGATTTTGCTCGTTGCCTTCTTTTCACCCATGGTGGCAAAAATGGCTGGAGGGTGGCAGGCCTGGTTTTGGCTTGCTGAAGTCGGCATGATCCTGTACCTGATTTTCCCCTTCCTGGCCTATGGCCCGTGGTTTTCGGCAGAAAAAGGCGCAGCCACACCTCCGTCTGTGAAACCGTCCACCTGAAAGCGGTTTCATCCCATTCGTTCATAATAAACGAAATATGGTGAATATATTAAATGAAAGATTTCTTTAAAGGAGGTTTAAACGTGCAGTCCCCATTGCGGAAGATTGACCAGGTGGATATTGACACGCTGCACACGGATTTCCACGTCGACCAGGTCATCGATTATGTGCATGAAGGCTTGCGGGACATTGACACCAATTACGCCATGGAACTGTACAAAAAATTTGAACAGCAGCGGTGGCAGGTCCATGAGCTGGACTTTACGCAGGATCGAGTGGACTGGCAGGAAAAGTTGTCCAACAGGCAGAAAGAGGCCTTCCTCGCCATCGCAACAGGTTTTCATCACGGAGAGCGGCAGGTAGCCGTCGATATCATCCCGATCATCAGCGCGGTCCCAAAAGATGAGCACAAGATTTTCCTGACCAGCCACCTGGAAGACGAATCGAGGCACACCGTCTTTTTTGACCGGTTTTACCGGGAAGTGGTCGGATTTGCATCGGATGGCATCCAGGACACGCTGGATCAGTCGTATCAATACATGAGCGAAACCTTTATCGGGTCGTTTGGTTTTCTGGCCTATCTGACCGACCAAATCCGCCTGAATCCGAACGACCGCCGGCTTTTGGTCTCCGCGTTGACCAATTACCAGTTGTGGATTGAAGGGGTTCTTGCCCTCAGCGTCATGAAAGTCACGCTCAGCTTTTGCAAAAAATTTCAGGTCCTGCCGGCCTTTCACAAAGGTTTCCTGGCGACAACCAGGGATGAATCACGGCACGTGTACTTCGGGATGAAACTGCTCAAGGAGTTGATCAGCGAGGATCCTTCGCTCGTTCCTGTCGTATACGATACGGTATATACCATGTTGAACATGAGCTCTACTTACACGACCTTGATCGACTATACGCCACTTGGGGTAGAGCGTCTCTTTGTCCGGGCGACAATGATTGAGAATCTGAAAAAGAAACTGAACATGCTGGAAATCCCCATCCCGCGCGAGCTGCAGGCAATGATCGACGCGATTCAGCCGGAGGCAGCCGCAGGGGGTTAAGCCAAGCCTGACGTGACGCACCGATCCATCCTTGAATCATTTTGTCTAGGGAGGCGAAACGATGCCTGCACTTTTCAGCCAGGAATGGCTTGACCGGTTTGCCGAAGAGATTCAAAAGGGACCTTCCCCTGAGCGGCTCCAAAAAGTGGACGACAATTACTGGCAGTGGATTGAAAGGCGCAAACCGGACCTGAATCTCCGGCTTGCACTGGTGATCAAGGAAGAACCGGAACAATACGCCTACCTGGAATTTAAAAACGGTGAATTGGCGGATTGGCACCTCGGTACAGCGGATGAACGGCACACTGCCGACTTTGTCCTCGGCGGGACACGGGAAGATTGGCAAGAGGTCCTGACAGGGCCGCGCGATCTGACACAAAACATCATGTATCGCCGGCTCCGGCTCTTCCAGGGAAACCTGCACGCCTTCTTCCGCGGCATTTATTTCTTCGTCGAAACGCTGCGCGCGGGCCTGCGCGCCCCTGTGAAATTTTAAAGAAACGCAACGTTAGAACGAGCGATCTTAAAAATAAGAGCCACTTTCCCGACAGAAAGTGGCTCTACGTATTTGTCCGCAAGAGTTGCCGTGATGCCCATCGTGCCAGCATGTGCATGAGACGGGAACAAATGAAACGGGGGTCAGCGGTTCACTTCCGTCCCTGCATCATGCAACCTCGGCTGACGCGCCGGCACCATAGACTTCAGCGGCCCCGCCTGTAACAGCAGGAAAAACAGGAGCAGGCAGATCAGGGAAGAAATCCAGAAGGGGCCTGAGATCAAGAAGGTGAAAACCCATCCCCCGAAAAGCGGACCCACAATCCTTCCCAGGCTGTCGGCCGCCTGCTGCAACCCCATGGTCGTCCCTTGGCCCATCACCGTATGCTTGGATAGAAAGGAGATAATCGTCGGCCGGATCATCGCTTCTCCTACACCGATAAACCCGCAACCGAGAACAGCCATCCACACCCCTGTGGAACAAGCAATGAGCAGATAACCCGCGACATTGAGAAACAACCCGCTCAGGGCGATTTTCTCCTCCCGAACATGCCGGTACATCACGTCCATCAGGAAAAATTGCACCGCCACCGATACCCCGGACAACACGCTGAACGACAGACCGGTCTCCATCAAGGATGCCTGAAAGCGTTCAATGAGCAGGTACCCCAACATGCCGAACAGACTGGACGCCGCCACCGATATTCCAAGTATGATGCCGAACATCAGCCGGTACCCTGGATAAAACACCATCATCATCGAACGCCACAATGAGAATGTTCCGCCTGCTGCCAATGCAACCTGTCTGGGAGGCTCGCGCAACATCAACCATACAAAAGGCAGCGTCAGCCAGGCCAGCAGTCCGGCCGCCACAAAGGGCGCCTGCACTCCAAGCGGCGAAAACAGGCCGCCCACCGCCGGCCCGCATAAGAACCCCAGCCCGTTCAACGCCCCCATTCTGGCCATCGCGCTGCCCCGGTTTTCCAAATCCGTGGCGTCAGCCACAAGCGCAAAGACGGCGGGCTGCGTTCCGGAAGAAAGAAAGGCACCGATCATGCGAGCAAGCAACAGTTGAATGTATGACTTGGCAAACAGCAACGAAAAAAAAGCCACGCCAAAACCAAAGAGACCAAAAAGCAACAGCGGCTTTCGCCCCAGCCGATCCACCATTCTTCCCCAAAACGGCGTGCTGATAAACTGGGCCACTGCCCAGCCTGTGATCAAACTCCCCATCTGAAAGGATGTCAAGTGAAGCTGGTCGGCAAGGTATGGAAGCGCAGGCAGAACAATCCCGTAACCAGTCATTGTCAAAAACATGACAAATCCCAGCAGTATGAAGTTTTTGTCCATCATGTCGCCCGTTCTCCATTCTGACAGAAAAAAATTCGATTCCCTAAACAACAGGGACGAAATTTGCTAAAATAAATTTGCATTACCTGAATCATACAACAAAATCGAATCCATTTGAAGACGCAAGACCAAGCTCAAAAAGCGGGGGATCATCCGATGCAGGCCGATATTTTAGCCGATAAAGCAGTTCACCAGGTTGACTCTTTTTCCCTGCCGACAGGCTGGGACATTGGACCGGTCAACCTATTCCTGATATTTGGAGAAAAACTGACTTTGGTGGACACCGGCCACCGTTCCTGGGAACAATTCAATCTGGCCTTGCGGCAAAAAGGGCTCACGCTCAACGACATCCAGCAAATCGTGATCACCCATCACCATACCGATCACGTCGGTCTCTTAGAACGCATTCTGGCAGCCCATCCGGTGCCCGTCTACGGCCATCCCAACGCGGCACCGTATCTCAGCAGGGAGCCGTCCTTTCTTGCCTGGCATCGGGAATTTCTGGACACCTTTTACCGCCAGCTGGGCATCCCAGACGATCTGCTGAAAGCGTTCTGGCGGAAATGGGAAGAACGGAAGGAGGCTCAGGAAGCGGTTCCCCTGTCTGGCGTGCTGAAAGAAGGGGAACCCATCCCCGGACTGGAAGACTGGATCGCGATTGAAACCAAAGGACACGCCCAAAGCCATATTGCCTTGTACCGCAAACCGGATCAGGTGCTCATCTCCGGCGATCATATTTTTCAGCACACGCCATCCAACGCTTTTTTGGAGCCCCCGATCATCCCTCAAACACCCCGGCAGCCGCATCTGATCCAATACCGGGAGCACCTGAAAAAGGTGGGCCAACTACCGGTTCAAATCGTACTCCCCGGACACGGTCCGGCAATTGACGACCTTTCGGCGCTGGTTGAGGATCGTCTGCAAATCATCGAAAGACAAGTAGAGAAAGTGAAGCGCCTCTTGTCCCGGAACCAGCCAAAAACGGCCTTCCAGTTGATGACGGAACTGTACCCGTCCATGTACCGGGACCACTTGCCGCTCGCGGTTTCGGAAGTGGTAGGGCGTCTGGATGTCCTCATCGAACGCCAAGAAGTGGCGGAAGAAATCAGGCAAGGAATCAGGTATTATCGGTTGCTCGGTTAGAATTCCTTTCCACGCACGGAAGGTTGCCGCGATTCGGGAAGCGGAAGCTCCACTTCCCGAAACCACAACGCAACAAAAGGAGGTGCATCCACACCCCCTTCAGCTTTCTTCTACTTCGGCATGCCGAGAACCATCTCGGCGATGATGTTTTTCTGAATCTGGCTAGAACCGGCGTAAATGATTTCCCCACGCGAGGCGAGGTGAATCTGCTGGATCATGCCGCGGCTGACGCTGTCCTCACCCCAATAAGGTGCCTCCGAACCGAGGATTTCCATTCCCAGGTTCCCCATCCGCACGTGCATCGTGCTCCAGTACAGTTTCTGCAACGAAGCGTCGGGACCCAGCTTGCCCTCATTCAACAGCTGGCTGATGGTTTTCAGGCCCAGGTAGCGGAAGATCCGGA